>JAWWOY010000879.1:0-12667 GCA_033851195.1 Kribbellaceae bacterium
ACGGACAGGTCGTGCGCGATCATCACGTAGGTCAGGTCGAACTCGTCCTGCAGGTCCTCCAGCAGGTTCACCACCTGGGCCTGGATCGACACGTCCAGCGCGGACACCGGCTCGTCGGCCACGATCAGCTTCGGCCGCAGGGCCAGTGTCCGGGCGATGCCGATCCGCTGCCGCTGGCCGCCGGAGAACTCGTGCGGGTAGCGGTTGTAGTGCTCCGGGTTCAGACCGACCAGCTCGAGCAGGGCCTGGACCGCCTTCTTGGTGCCGCCCTCGGTCTTCACGTTCTGCAGCCGGAACGGCGCTCCGACGATCTTGCCGACTGTGTGTCGCGGGTTCAGCGAACCGTACGGGTCCTGGAAGATCATCTGGACGTCGCGGCGCAACGGGCGCATCCGGCCCTCGGACAGGTGGGTGATGTCCCGGCCCTCGAAGACGATCTTGCCCGCGGTGGGCTCCAGCAGCCGGGTCAACAGCCGGCCGGTGGTGGTCTTGCCACAGCCCGACTCCCCCACCAGCGACAGCGTCTCGCCCTTGGTGACGGTGAAGTCGAGGCCGTCGACCGCCTGGACCGCGCCGACCTGTCGCTGCAACAGGCCTTGGCGGATCGGGAAGTGCTTCACCAGGCCCGTGACCGCGAGCAGCTCCTCGCCCACCGGCGGGGTCGCGGCGCTCGGTTCGATGTCAGTAAAGGTCACAGTGGCTCCGTCGTTCCGGTGAGGTCACAGCTTCGGCTTGATGTCGGTTTCCCAGATCTGCCGGCGCTGGTCGGACGACAGGTGGCAGGCCACCTGATGACCACCGCCGATGTTCTGCAGCTCCGGCACCTCGGTCTCACTGGCGCCGCCATTCAGGCGCGCATAGTTGCAGCGCGGGTGGAACGCGCAGCCCGGCGGCACGTTGATCAGGCTGGGTGGGCTGCCCTTGATCGGGATCAGCCGCTCGGTCCGCTCCTGGTCGATCCGCGGCATCGAGCCGAGCAGCCCCCAGGTGTACGGGTGCTGCGGCCGGTCGAAGATGTCCTCGGCGCTGCCGTACTCGATCGCCCGGCCGGCGTACATCACCTGGATGTCGTCGGCCAGTTCGGCCACCACGCCCAGGTCGTGGGTGATGATGATGACGGCGGAGTTGAACTCGCGCTGCAGGTCCCGGATCAGGTCCAGGATCTGCGCTTGCACGGTGACGTCGAGCGCCGTCGTCGGCTCGTCCGCGATCAGCAGATCGGGGTCACACGACAGCGCCATCGCGATCATCGCGCGCTGCCGCATCCCGCCGGAGAACTGGTGCGGGTAGGCGTCCACCCGCTTGTCCGGCTCCGGGATGCCGACCCGGTCGAGCATCTCGATCGCATGCTTGCGGGCGACCTGCTTGGCGACCTTGTTGTGCACCCGGTAGGCCTCGATGATCTGGTCACCGACCGTGTAGTACGGGTGCATCGCCGACAGCGGGTCTTGGAAGATCATCGCCATCCGCTTGCCGCGGAGCAGCCTGACCTCCTCGGGGGTGGAACTGATCAGGTCCTGGCCGTCCAGCAGCACCTCGCCGCTGATCTTCGCCGAACCGGCCTTGTGCAGTCCCATGATGGACAGGCTGGTGACGCTCTTGCCGGAGCCGGATTCGCCCACGATGCCCAGGGTCTTGCCGCGATCGAGGCTGAAGGACAGCCCGTCGACCGACTTCACCACGCCGTCATCGGTCGGGAAGTGCACCCGCAGGTCCCGGACCTGGAGGAAGTTCTCGGTCACTGGAGCCGCACTCTCGGGTCGACGACGGCGTACAACATGTCGACGACCAGGTTGGAGATCACGATGAAGGCTGCCGCGAGCAGGGTGACGCCCATGATCTTGGGCATGTCCTGGTCGGAGATGCCGGTCACCGCGTACTTGCCGAGTCCGTTCAGGCTGAACACCTTCTCGGTCAGTACGGCGCCGCCTAGGAGCAGGCCGAGGTCGAGGCCGAAGATCGTCAGGATCGGCGTCAGGGCGGCGCGCAGGCCGTGCCGGACCACCACGACGTTCTCCTTCAGGCCCTTGGCCCGGGCCGTCCGGATGTAGTCCTCGTTCATCGTCTCGAGCATGCCGGCGCGGGTCAGCCGGGCGTACTGCGCCGAGAACAGGAAGGCCAGCGTGATCCAGGGCAGCAACAGCGAGTAGGCCCACTGCACCGGATTCTGGGTGATCGGCACGTAGGAGCCGCCGACCGGAAAGATGCCGAGTTTGTAGCTGAAGAGCGCCAGCGCCATCAGGCCGGTCCAGAAGATCGGCATCGAGACGCCGGCCAGGGCGACCGACATCGCCGCCCGGTCGAAGAAGCTACCTCTTCGCAGCGCGGACAGTACGCCGATGGCGACGCCCGCGATCAGCCAGAGGATCGAGGCGCCGGCTGCCAGCGACAGCGTCACCGGGGCCCGGTCGAGCAGTTCCGGCCAGACCGGCTGCCGGGTGATGAACGAGTAGCCCAGGCAGGGCGCCGGGCAGTGCTCGACCTCGCTACCCAGGTCGTAGCTCTCGCCGACGAAGATGCCCTTCGCCCAGTGCGCGTATTGCACTGTGATCGGATCGTAGAAACCGAGGTTCTGCGCCGTCAGGTGGACCGTCTCCGCGGTCGCCGTCCGGCCGACGTACCTGGTCGCGAGCGTCTCCGGCGTGGCGCCGGCGAGCCGCGGGACCAGGTAGAAGATCGAGAACGTGATCGCGCTCACGATGAACAGCAGGCCGACCGCGGCGATCAGCCTTCTGATGATGTATGTGACCACAGACCTCGGCGTCGGTGGCCGGTCCGGAAGATCCCGGACCGGCCACCTGGTGCCTTCACCTACCTAATCTGGAGAACGGAGACGACGAGTTACGGCTTGCCCACTGCCAGGTAGTCGTACATACCGAACTGGGGGTTGACGAACACATTCGTCAGGTTCTTGCCGCGGAGCAGCAGGCTCTTGGCGTAGACGCCCGGGTAGATGACCGCCTGCTCCATCACCTTCTGGTCGATCTGGGCCCAGATCGCCTCGCGCTTGCTCGTGTCGAGCTCACTCTGCGCCTGGTCCAGCAGCTTGTCGACCTCGGGGATCCGGACACTGGTGTTCGACGAACCGCCGGTGTCGCGGATGACGCGGGAGTCGGTGATCTGGGACAGGAAGCCGAAGCCGTCGTTCCAGTCCGCGCCCCAGCCGTTGATGACCAGGCCCAGGCCGTTCTTCGCGACGTACGGCGGGTTGCCCGCGTAGGTCGAGAAGTAGTCCTTCTTCGGGAAGCCCTTCGGCGTGACCTTGATGCCGATCTTGGCCAGTTGCTGCTGGAACGCCTCGGCGGTCGCCTTCTCCTTCGGCCGCTCGTTGCGGAAGGAGATGTTGGTCGAGAAGCCATTCGGCTGGCCGCATTTGACCAGCGACTCCTTGGCCTTGGTCAGGTCGCCCTTGCCGCCCGGCGTCGGGTACAGGTCGTACTGCTTGAAGCCGGGGATGATCGGCGGCAGCAGGGTCGAGGCCAGCGCGCCACCGGCGAACTCGCCACCGAAGGCGGTCTGGTACGACGTCTTGTCCATCGCATACTCGATCGCCTTGCGGCACTCGATGTTGTCGAACGGCTTCACCGTCGGGTTGATCGAGGTGTACCAGAGCCGGCTCAGCGTCGGGTTGTCCGCCCGCGCCTTCAGCGACGGGTCGCTGAGCACGCGGCTCTGCGATGCGGCAGTGACACCGGTACCGGCCAGGGCGATGTCGACGTCACCGGAGATCAGCCGGTTGTCGATGTCCTCCGCGTCGACGTTCATCTGCATGTCGTAGCCGTCCGGCAGCGCCTTGCGGTTCGGGTCCGTCGCCGGGTCCCAGTTCGGGTTGCGCTTCAGCGTGTAGCTCTTGCCGTCCTCATACGTGGCGAACATGTACGGGCCGGAGGAAACCACGTGCTGCTTCTGCTTGGCGCCCTGGTCGCCCTTCGCCGGGACCGGGGCCGTCTGCGGCGTCATCGCGAGGTAGTCGAAGCCCGCGAACGGCGCCTTCAGGTGGAATACGATGGTGTTGTCGTCCGGCGTCGAGATCGCCGAATCCGTGTTCATGCCCTTCGACTTGTACGGGCCCTTCCAGCCGGCCGGCCAGTTGAGCATCGTGTCGTAGTACGACGGGCCGTCCGGGAAGGTGGCCTTGTCCGTGGACCGCTCGATGCCGTACTTCACGTCCTTCGACGTGATCACGGTGCCGTCCTCGAACTTGACGCCCTTGCGGAGCGTGTAGGTCCAGGTCTTGCCGCCGTCGGTCGCCTTGCCGAGGCCATCGGCCAGGTCACCGACCAGCTTGTTGCTGGCCTCGCCCGGCGCGACGGTGAACATGGTCAGCGCGCGGCTGTAGAGCCGGACCATGTTCCACTGGCTGCCGTAGTAGGTGTCAGCGGTGTCGACCGAGTCCGGGGCGCTCTCGTCGGCGAACTTGACGATGCCGCCCTTCTTGTCTGAAGCGTTGAACACCTTGGTCATCGCCGCGTTGAACTCGGCCTTGGCGGTGTCCTGGGAGGGACCGCTGTTGGAGTTGCTGCCTCCCCCACAGGCCGACAGCGTCAGTGCGAGCGCCGCAGCGGCGGCGATCGCGATCTTCATTCGTCTGGTGTTCATCGTTTCCGATCCACCCCATTCTCGTAAGGAACCAGTGAAACTAACGGGCCCGCGGGTCCAGGGCGTCGCGCAGACCGTCCCCGAACAGGTTGAAGGACAACACGGTGACGAAGATCGCCAGGCCGGGCCACAACATGAAGTGCGGCATCGTGTAGAAGGTGACGGCGTCCGAGAGCATGCCGCCCCAGGACGCGGTCGGAGGCCGGATCCCGACCCCGAGGAAGGACAGTGCGGCCTCGAACAGGATGTTCGTCGGGATCAGCAGCGTCGAGTAGACCAGGATCGGCCCGAGCAGGTTCGGCAGCAGTTCGGTGAACAGGATGTACGGCCGGCGGGCGCCGAGGCTGCGGGCCGCGTCGACGTACTCCCGTTCCCGCAATGAGAGCGTCTGGCCGCGGATGATCCGGCCGATGTAGGGCCAGTTGAAGAACCCGACGATGAAGATCAGCAGCATCACCCGCAGCGTGTTGCCCTTCAGGCCGAAGGCGTCATCCGGCATGACGCCGGCCAGCGCGATCGCGAAGACCAGCAGCGGGAAGGCCAGGAAGATGTCCATCAGCCGGCTGATCACCGCGTCGACCCAGCCGCCGAAGAAGCCGGCGATGATCCCCATCGTGGTGCCGATCGCCACCGAGAGCAGGGTGGCGAAGAACGCGATCAGCAGCGAGATCCGGGAGCCGTAGACAACCCGGCTGAAGATGTCGCGGCCGTTCACCGGCTCCAGGCCCATCAGGTGGTGCCAACTGATGCCGCCGAACGCGCCGATCGGTGCGAGCGTACCGGTCTTGGTGTCGATCAGGTCCTGGTGGAACTCGTTCGGCGGGTCGCCGAGCACGTTCACGATCAGCGGCGCGAAGATCGCCATCAGGATCAGCAGGGCCACCACGACGGCACCGGCCATTGCGACCTTGTCCCGCTTCAGCCTGGTCCAGGAGATCCGCCAGAGCGAGCGGCCCTCGATCCGGGCTGTGCCCGCCAGGATGGCTTCGGGATCTGCCGCCGTCTCACCCCCTGGCTCGACCTCGAGTGGTGTCGTCACGCGATAGCTACCCCTGTCCGATGTGTTGGTCTGCGCCGCCGCTCCGAGCGGCTGCCGCCTAAACCTGCCGCCATTACCGTTCGGAGTCAAACGGAGGAATGGTGCGTTGCTCGATCGTGATGCGTAGGAAATCGTCCCGTATCGTGGGACAACCGGTACTGAGGGTTGCCTTTCACCACCAGTTGTGAAGTTTACGCGGAGCGTTACTTGCGCAACGGGGAGAAGCAGGCGGCCGCGAGCGGGTTCAGGATCTCCTGCCCGTTGCGGACATCCCTGGCCGCCACCACAGCGGTCCGGCTGTGCCAGAGCGGCAGCACCGGCACGTCGTGCGCCAGCACGGACTGCAGTTCCCCGAAGGCGTTGTCCCGCTCGCTCTGGTACTGCGAGGCGGCCTCTGTGTCCAGCAGCTTGGTCGCGGTCTGGGACTTGTAACCGTTCTGGAAGGTGGCACCGTCCTTCACGACCGGTGTGAGAAAGTCGTCACCATCAGGGAACTGCGGGGTCCAGCTCACCTGGAAGAGATCGAACGAGCCTGCCTTGGCCAACTGCTGGTACCGCGGCCACTCCGCGCCCCACAGGTTGACCCGGAACAAGCCGGACGCCTCCAGTTGGCGCTTCACCTCTGCCACCTCGGCCTTGGCGCCAGGGCCATAGTGGCTGGGCGTCCAGCCGAGGCTGAGGGTGACCGGGCCGGTGATGGCCCCCTCGTGCAGGATCGCTGCCGCGGCCGCCTTGTTGGGGCCTTTGTACTCCCGCGAGAAAGCGTCGGTTTGGCTGCCGAACCCGGCCGGAATCACCGAGTACAGCGGATTCACCTGACCGGCGTAAGCCCGCTTGGCGATGGCCGGGCGGTCGATCAGCTGCGCCACGGCCCGTCGTACGGCGGGTTTGCGAGCGATCGGCGACCTGAAGTTGAATGCGAGAGACCCGGTCTCGGCGCCGTCCGCCTCGATCACCTGGACCTTGCCGTCGGTACGGAGCTTGTCCAGGTCGGCCGGGCCAAGGCCCCCTGCGACGACATCGACCTTGCCGTTGGACACCGCCTGCCGAAGCGCGGCGGAGTTCTGGAGGAAGATCACCTCGACCCCGTCGTTCTGAGCCGCCCGGATCCCGCGGTAGCCCATGAACTTGGCCAGCGTCGCCCGCTTGCCGGCCTCGTACGCCGTCAGCTTGTACGGCCCGCTGCCGACTGCCTGACCGGTCAACAACTTGGACGCCGGGTAAACCTGTTCATCCACCACCGAGGCCGCGGTGGTGGTGAGCAGATAAGGCAGCCTCGCATCCGGCTTCCTCAGGTTGAACACCGCCGTGAGATTGTCCGGAGTGGTGACCGAAGCCAGCGTGCTGAACAGGGCTGCGGGGCCTGACGGAGCCTTGATCCGCAGCATCCGGTCGAAGCTGTACTTGACGTCCGACGAGGTGAGCGCGTGCCCGTTGGAGAAGGTGAGACCGCTCTTCAGACTGCAGGTATAGGTGGTCGGGGTGTCGAACTGGCAGTCGGCCGCGTCCGGCACCGGCGTCGGCGTGCCCGGCAGGATCGTCAACAACGTCTGGTAGAGGTTCGCTTGCAGCGTCCGGGAGCCCGGGTCGTAAGGACCGGCCGGGTCCAGCGACGTGACGGAGTCGGTCGTCCCGACCTTGATGACCATCCGGTGCGCGGCCTGGTTACCGCCGCCGTGACCGCTGGCGTCGCCCTTGGCGCAGCCGGCCAGGACCCCGGCCAGCACGCCGGCCGCGACGATCGCCACGACCCGGTGCCCCTGCAGTCTCACCATTCCACCCCTCTCGACTCCGCAACGCCACCAAGTGGTTGCACCAATGAAGGTACCGGTGTCCGGGTCCGTGCCCGGCCACCCCTGTGGACAACGTGTTCAGGCCAACAGCCCACGCAGCGTGTCGGGAGTCACCCCGGCCAGCGACTCCAGCACCAGCCGCCGCGGTGCTTCCGGGATGGTCACCCACTGCGGCACCGCGACCACGAAGGCACCCGCCGCGGTCCCGGACGCCGTACCGCCCGGCGAGTCCTCGATCACGACACAGTCGGCCGGATCGACATCCAGTTCCCGCGCGGCGGTGAGATAGGGCTCCGGGTGCGGCTTGCCGTTGCGGACCTCGTCACCCGCGACCACCACATCGAACAGGTCAGGCCCCAGGTGGGACAGCACCGCGTCGATCATCACCCGGTACGACGCCGACACCAGTGCACAAGGCACTCCCGCAGCCTTCAGCGCCTGTAGCAGCTCCAGCGCACCAGGCCGCAGTACGACCTCTTCCTTGAGCGCGCGAACCACCTCGCCGAACATCCGATCAGCCAGCTCCTCCGCGGAGATGACGCCCTCGGGTATGGCGCCCATCCAGACCTCCACCGCGTCCGCCAGATCGCTGCCGACCAGCCCCAGCGCATCCTCGACGGTCCAAGTGGCGCCAAACGAGGTCAGCAGGTCGATCTGCACCCGCGCCCAGACCGGCTCGGTATCGACCAGCGTGCCATCCATGTCCCAGAGCACTGCTTGCAATGTCATGAGGCGTTGAAGTACTTAGCCTCAGGGTGGTGCACGACCAATGCGTCAGTCGACTGTTCCGGGTGCAACTGCAACTCCTCCGATAGTTCGACGCCGATCCGCGCCGGCTTCAGCATGTCCACCAGTTTGGCCCGGTGCTCCAGGTCAGGGCAGGCCGGGTAGCCGAAGGAGTAGCGGGACCCGCGGTAGGCCTGGTCCCGCAGCATCCGCTCCAGCTCGCCGTCCTCGCCGCCGAAGCCCAGTTCGTCGCGCACCCGGGAGTGCCAGTACTCCGCGAGCGCCTCGGTCAGCTGGACCGACAATCCGTGCAGCTCCAGGTAGTCCCGGTACGCGTTCTTCGCGAACAGCTCCCCGGTCGCCTCGGCCACCTTCGGCCCCATCGTGACCAGGTGGAACGCGACCACGTCGAGCTCGCCCGAGTCCTTCGGCCGGAAGAAGTCCGACAGGCACAGGAACCGGTCCCGCCGCTGCCGCGGGAACTCGAACCGGTGCAGCTCGCTCGACCGGTCCGTCGGATCCAGCACCACCAGCTGGTTCGCCTCGGAGTAACAGGGCCAGTACCCGTAGACCACGGCCGCCTCGAGGATGCCTTCAGTCGTGACCCGGTCCATCCACATCCGCAGCCGTGGCCGGCCCTCGGTCTCCACCAATTCGTCGTACGACGGACCGTTGTCGCCCCGGGTGCCTCGCAGGCCCCACTGGCCGAGGAACGTGGCGCGCTCGTCCAGGTAGCCGGCGTACTCCGCCAGCGGGATGCCCTTCACGATCCGGTCGCCCCAGAACGGCGGTGTCGGCACCGGGTTGTCCTGCGCCACGTCGGAGCGGGCGGGTACCTCCTCCAACGGCCGGTCCAGCGTCTTCGTCGCGGAGCGCACCCGTCGCTGCCTGCGCTCGGGCAGAGCCGCCCCTGGCACACCACGTTTGACCGCCATCGCCGCGTCCATCAGGCGGAGCCCCTCGAACGCGTCCCGCGCGTACCGGACCTCGCCTTCGAAGAGATTGCCCAGGTCCTGCTCGACGTACGCGCGGGTCAGCGCGGCACCGCCGAGGAGCACCGGCCAGCGGTCGGCCAGACCGCGCTGGTTCAGCTCCTCCAGGTTCTCCTTCATCACCACGGTCGACTTCACCAGCAGGCCGGACATGCCGATCACGTCGGCCTGGTGTTCCTCGGCCGCCTCCAGGATCGCGTTCACCGGCTGCTTGATGCCGAGGTTGACGACGCTGTAACCGTTGTTGGTCAAGATGATGTCGACCAGGTTCTTGCCGATGTCGTGTACGTCACCTTTGACGGTGGCCAGCACGATCGTGCCTTTATTGTTCTGGTCCTGATCGCCCTCGATCTTTTCGATGTGCGGCTCCAGGTAAGCCACGCAGGTCTTCATCACCTCGGCCGACTGGAGCACGAACGGCAACTGCATCTGGCCGGAGCCGAACAGCTCGCCGACCACCTTCATGCCGTCCAGCAGATCCTCGTTGATGATCTGCAGCGCGTCCTTGCCTGCGGCAAGGGATTCGTCCAGGTCGGCCTCGACCCCGTTGCGCTCGCCGTCGATGATGCGCTGCTTCAGTCGCTCGTCCACCGGCAGCGCGAGCAACTCCTGGAGTTTGCTCGCCTTCAGGTCACCCGCGTGGACGTTGGAGAACAGTTCGAGCAGGTGCTGCAGCGGGTCGTACCCCTCGCTGCGGCGGTCGTAGATCAGGTCCAGGGCCGCCTCGCGCTGCTCGTCCGGGATCTTCGAGATCGGCATGATCCGGCTGGCATGCACGATCGCGGAGTCCAGCCCGGCCTGCACGCACTCGTGCAGGAACACGGAGTTCAGCACGTGCCGCGCGGCCGGGTTCAGGCCGAAGGAGATGTTCGACAGGCCGAGCACCGTCTGTACGTCCGGGCGGCGTTCCTTCAGTTCCCGGATCGCCTCGATCGTCTCGATGCCGTCCCGGCGCGACTCCTCCTGCCCGGTGGCCAGGGTGAAGGTCAGGCAGTCGATCAGCACGTCGTGCCCGGCGATGCCGTAGTCCCGCTCCAGTGTCTCCAGCAGTCGTTCGGCGATCGCGACCTTGTGATCCGCGGTTCGAGCCTGGCCTTGTTCGTCGATGGTCAACGCCACCACGGCAGCGCCGTACCGGGAAGCGAGCGAGCCGATCCGGGCGAACCGCGAGTCGGGCGCCTCGCCGTCCTCGAAGTTCACCGAGTTCAGCGCGCACCGGCCGCCGAGCAGGTCCAGCCCGGCCTCGAGCACCTGCGGCTCGGTCGAGTCCAGCACGATCGGCAGCGTCGACGCCGTCGCCAGCCGGCCGGCGATCTCCTTCATGTCCGCCACGCCGTCGCGGCCGACATAGTCCACGCACAGATCCAGCAGGTGCGCGCCGTCGCGGATCTGGGCGCGGGCGATCTCGACGCAGCCCTCCCAGTCCGCCGCCAGCATCGCCTCCCTGAAGGCCTTCGAGCCGTTGGCGTTGGTGCGCTCCCCGATCGACAGGTACGACGTGTCCTGGCGGAACGGGACGTGCTGGTAAAGGCTCGACACCCCCGCCTCGGGCTGCGGCTCGCGTGGTTTCACCGGACGGCCGCCGACCCGCTCGACGACCTGGCGCAGGTGCTCCGGCGTCGTACCGCAGCAGCCACCGACCAGGGACAGTCCGTACGAGTCGACGAACGTCTCGTGCGCGTCGGCCAACTCCTCCGGCGTCAGCGGGTAGAACGCGCCGTCCGCGGTGAGTCGCGGCAGACCCGCGTTCGGCATACAGGTGATCGGGATGGTCGAGTGCCGAGACAAGTAGCGAAGGTGTTCGCTCATCTCCTTCGGACCCGTCGCGCAGTTCAGCCCGATCAGGTCGATGCCGAGCGGTTCGAGCGCGGTGAGCGCCGCGCCGATCTCGGTACCGAGCAGCATCGTGCCGGTCGTCTCGACCGTCACCGAGACGATCACCGGGATGGTCGAGCCTGCCTCCGTGAGGGCTTGCTTGGCGCCGACCACGCTGGCCTTGGTCTGCAGCAGGTCCTGGCTGGTCTCGATCAGGATCGCGTCGGCGCCGCCGTCGACCAGACCGCGCACGTTCTCGGCGTACGCATCGCGCAGGATGGCGAAGGTGGTGTGGCCGAGGGTCGGCAACTTGGTGCCGGGGCCGACGCTGCCGAGGACGAACCTGGGCCTCTCCGGGCTCGACGCGGCGTCGGCCGCCTCCCGGGCGAGCCGGGCACCGGCCTGGCTCAGCTGATAGATCCGGTCGGCGATGCCGTACTCGCCGAGGTTGGCGAAGTTGGCGCCGAACGTGTTCGTTTCGACACAGTCCACGCCGACGTCGAAGTACGCCTGGTGGATCTCCCGAACCACATCCGGACGGGTGAGGTTGAGAATCTCGTTGCAGCCCTCGTGGCCCTGGAACTCGTCCAGCGCGAGATCGTAGGCCTGCAACATCGTGCCCATCGCCCCGTCGGCCACCACGACGCGCTCGGCCAGCGCGGCACGAAGATCCGCCACCTTGCCTCCAGACGTCGCGACGAGTTCAACTCCCGGTCCATTTTCCGGCATCCGATCATCCATCTCAAATGTCCCCGACACGGCGTGTGCGTTCGACGTAGGCTGGCTGTCCTGTCCGGGTACCGATGTCCGGATGGGAAGAGACGACTAGGACAGGGGGTGGCGAGTGGTAGATCTCGCGAGCCTGAGGGACCCGGTCGTGATCGCGGCGTTCGAGGGCTGGAACGACGCCGCCGAGGCGGCCACCGGCGCGGTGGACCACCTGATCGAGGTCTGGGACGCGGAACTGGTGACCGCCATCGACCCGGAGGACTACTACGACTTCCAGGTCAACCGGCCGGTGGTGGGGTTCGACGGCGACGGCATCCGGAAACTCAGCTGGCCGACCACCCGGGTCTTCGTGGCCCGCCCGCCGGACTCCGACCGCGACGTACTGCTGATCCGCGGCATCGAGCCGAACATGCGCTGGCGCGGGTTCTGCCGCGAACTGTTGACCAGGGTGGACGAGTCCAACGCGCGCCTGGTGGTCGTGCTCGGCGCGCTACTGGCCGACTCGCCGCACACCCGGCCGATCCCGGTCACAGCGTCCTCCTCCGACGCGGAGCTGACCTCCGCGTGGAGCCTGGAGCCGTCGACGTACGAAGGCCCGACGGGCATCACTGGCGTGTTCGCCGACCTCTGCAGCGCCCTCGGCGTACCGGCTGTGTCGATCTGGTCGGCAATCCCGCACTACATCGCCGGCAGCCCCTGCCCCAAGGCCTCACTGGCCCTGCTGGGCAAGGTCGAGGCCCTGCTTGACCTGCCGATCCCGGAGGGCGACCTGCCGGAACTGGCCCGGGCCTGGCAGCGCGGCGCCGACGAACTGAGCGAAGAGGACCCCGAGGTCGCCGAGTACGTCCAGACCCTCGAAGAGCAACGCGACACCACCGACCTCCCCGAAGCCAGCGGCGACGCCATCGCCGCCGAGTTCGAGCGCTACCTCCGCCGCCGCAACACCGACCGCCCCGACACCCCCTAACCCCAGG
>JAWWOY010000901.1:0-7888 GCA_033851195.1 Kribbellaceae bacterium
CGGCGTGTCGAGACGGGATGTCGGCGTATACCTCACGGCTTGCCGCAGTGCGCGGAAGGCGATGGCGCAACATCTGTGGATAACGGGGCTCTGCTGGTTGATAACGAGTTGGTAGCACGACGGGTGCGGTACGGGTGCGGGGCGAGGGCCGAGCTCGGGATCCGTATATCGGAATCGACATACATATCGATTCCGATCTACAGATTCCGGCTTCGACCCTGCAGCAGGACCCCGGCAACATCATTGATTCAGCCTGTCTTGAGGGTCTGCAACGCTCGCTGAGGTCGTTGGGCCTGGTGCCGCGGGGCGCGGTGATGCTGGTGGTGCCGGTGAGGTGCACGGTGCTGGCCAAGGCGTTGGGGCGGATTCAGGCGCCCGTGCGACTGAACGGCTTGCCGTCGACCGCGACCAGCTTCCGCCCGCCTGCAGGCGATGCGGTGCGTTGCCGGCCGCACCCCCACCGTTACCCACTCACACCGGTACGCCGCCCACCCCTCAACATCCTGAGCACGACCTTGCCGACCCCGGACCGCTGACCCCTTGGAATCATTCACCACTAGGTGCAACTGCGTGCCAACCACTGACTCCGGACAGTAGACTGGTTGTCCAGGCTGCCCGGGACCCCGGTGGCGCACAGCGCGACCGGAGGAGTCCAGTATGTCCGTTCTCGACAGGCAGCCGCCGTCGACTGAATCCACCCCGGTGAGCGGCTATGCCGCACTGGCCCGAGAGATCCGCCAAGCGGGGTTGATGCGCCGCCGCCCCGGCTTCTACAGCGGCATGCTGGCGGTCAACCTCACTGTCCTGGGTGGCGTCGTCACCGCGATGGCGTTCCTGCAGCACTCCTGGTGGCTGATAGCGATGGCCCTGGCCCTCGCCGTCGTGTCCACCCAGATCGCGTTCTTCGCCCACGACGCCGGGCACCGCCAGATCGCCCGCAAGGCCGGGCACAGCGCCGTACTGGGGCTGATCCACGCGAATCTGCTGAACGGGTTCAGCTACGGCTGGTGGATCGGCAAGCACAACGCCCACCACGCGCATCCCAACGACCTTGCGGCCGACCCAGACGTCCATCCCGGCGTGCTGGTCTTCGACGCCGACGAGGCCGCCGCACGGCGCGGCTGGGGTGCCTGGCTGACCCGGCATCAGGCCTGGTTGTTCTTCCCGCTGCTGCTGCTGGAGGCGCTGAACTTGCACGTGTCGAGCATCCGGGCCCTGGCCAAGTCCGGAATCCGTCATCGCGCAGTCGAACTTCTGCTGATCGGCCTGCACCTCGCCGCCTATGCTGCCCTGCTGATCACCACGATGACGTGGCTGCAGGCGATCGTGTTCGTGACGGTCCACCAAGGCCTGCTGGGTGTCTACCTGGGCTGCTCGTTCGCGCCGAACCACAAGGGCATGCCGACACTCACGGGTGAGGAGGCCGCGGATCCGCTGCTTCGCCAGGTCCTGACCTCGCGCAACGTGCGCGGTGGACCTCTGACCGATGTCGTCCTCGGCGGTCTGAACTACCAGATCGAGCATCACCTCTTCCCGAGCATGCCGCGCGCCAACCTCCGGCGGGCCCAGTTGGTGATCCGCCGGTTCTGCGCGGAGCACGACATCTCCTATGCCGAGACCTCCCTGGTGACGTCGTACGGCCAGGTCCTCCAGTGTCTCCACGAAGTCGGTGCGCCCCTGCGGCAGTTGGCCGCTACCGGAACCACTGCGGGTAATGCCGGCCGCTAGTGCCCTGCACGGCACTAGTGTCGCGGTGTGATGCGCTGGCGTGAGGGATTCGTAACCGAGCTGGGCCGGAGCTGGACCGGTGCGCAGGAGCTGACCGTATCGGTCGGCGACACCGCCGTACGGGCGTTGGCCTACCCCGACCTGGTCGGCCTGCCATTGGTGGCCGACAGGGTCCTGCTCAATGTGGGTGCGCTAGACCGCGGTCTCGGGACCGGCGGCTACGCAATGGTGGTGGCGATCCCGGACCGGTTGCCGGCAGATCCGCCAGAGCGCGGCCACCTGGTCAAGGCCCGCTACACCCCGCTGCAGTCGATGGTGCTGGGTGCGGACGAGCAGGACTCCCCGGACCACGAAGTACTGCGCGATGCCGACGATCTACTCGGCACGCCTGTGGTGGTGGCAGACCTGCACTCGGCGCTGCCCGCTGTACTGGCCGGGGTGTACGACGCTCGACCCGGCACGCGGGTGGTCTACGTGATGACTGACGGCGGAGCGCTTCCGCTGGCATTCTCGCGGACTGTGCCGGCTCTCCAGGCCGCCGGCTGGCTGGCAGGGACTGTGACGGTCGGACAGGCCTACGGCGGCGACCGGGAGGCTGTCACCGTCCACACCGGGCTCCTGGCGGCTGTTCACGTACTGGCCGCCGAGGTCGTCGTACTGACTCAGGGGCCGGGCAACCTAGGCACTGGTACTCGCTGGGGTTTCTCCGGTGTCCAGTCGGGCGAGGCCGTCAACGCGATCTGCACCTTGGGCGGCCGGGCTGTAGCGTCCCTACGGATCTCCGAGGCCGATCCGCGACCCCGCCACCGCGGCATCTCGCACCACAGCCTCACTGCGTACGGGCGGGTGGCGCTGCAGTCGGCCGACGTCGTCGTACCGGATCTGCCTGGGGAGTTCGGCGATCTGGTGCGCGACGCCGCTGAGCCACTGCATGCCCGGCATCACGTCGTCCGCACGTCCGTAGCCGGCTTGTACGACGCCCTGGCGGCAGCGCCGGTCAAGCTGTCCACGATGGGCCGAGACCTCGACAGCGACCGGGCGTACTTCGAAGCGGCCGCAGCCGCCGGACGGCACGCCGCTGGACTGGTAGGTCTATCTCCACCTGGGCAGGGGTATCAGCTCTCCTGATCCCGGCGCGCGAACGGCCGAGAGTTGAGGCATGGCAACCACGCACCGCACTCTCTCCGTCCATGACGTCGCCCTCCTCGAAGCGCCACGGTCGGTGCGGTTCTCCACTGCACTATGGCTGACAGCCGTCGGTGCAGGCATCGCCGAGTCTGTGCTTGGCGCCACCGAGGCGGCGACCTCCGGCTCCGTTGGCTGGCCCGCGCTGGCCGCCCAGATCGCCTTCAGAACCATCGTGTACGGCGGCCTGCTGGTGGTGATCGCCAAGTACTTCCGGCGCGGCCGCAACTGGTCCCGGATCGCCCTCACCGGGCTGCTCGGCGTGGTGGGTCTGGCCACGCTGATCGAAGGCCCGATCGGCTGGCTGGCGGGCGACGGGAAGTTCAGCGAGCTGGACCTCGACGCCGGGTTCGTCGCCTTCGCGGTGATCCGGAGCGTGCACATCCTGTCGGTGCTCGCCGGGCTGGTGCTGATGTACCGGCCGGACGCCAACCGCTGGTTCCGCGTCGTCCGCCACGCCTGAGGCGTCGTACCGCCGCTGCGGCGTCGGAAACGCCGATAAGGCCGGCCCTGGAACAGGGTCGGCCTTATCGGTTTCAGGAGCTAGTTGCTCGGAGTCGGCGTCGTAGTCGGCACCTGCTTCGGCGCCGGGAACGCATTCAGGATATCGATCACCGCGAAGGCCTGAGTGACCTTCTTGGTCGTCGTGTCCGTCTGCGGCGGCAGCTCGATGAGGACGCGGCTGCCGATCGGCACACCGGCCAGCCCGTCCAGCGCACCCGACTGACCGCCCACCGGGCCGATCTGGGGGAGCTCGGTCGGGGCGCCGGGCTGGGCCGGCGCGGTCGTCGAGGCGGGCTGACCGTCCCAGGTGCTGGCCTGCTTCTTGCCGGTGTAGTCGTAGACCACGTAGCGGCCGATCGGCTGGTCGCCCGCGGCGACCGGCTTGCCCTTGCCGGTCGCGATGACGACCGGCTTGCCCGGCTTCGCCGGCGGTTTGGTGCCGGCCGGCACGGTGACCTTGGGCTCGGCGTTCAGCGGACCGGTGACCTTGAACGGGGTGGCCGGCGCCGCGACAGGGTTAGCGTCCAGCGGGGTGTCGTTGGCGGCGGCGCTGATCAGGTCGACGACGAAGATCAGCGTGTCGTCGCCCTTGATGCCGGCCTGTGTGTTGCCCGCCGCCTGGTAGCCCTTGTCGGACGGGATCGACAGCAGCACCCGGCTGCCGAGCTTCTGGCCGACCAGACCCTCGTCCCAGCCGGCGATGACCCCGCCGATACCGATCGGGAACGACGACGGCGCGCCCCGGTCGTAGGAGTTGTCGAACACCTTGCCATCACGCCAGATCTGGCCGAGGTAGTTGGCGGTCAGCAGCTCGCCCTTCTTCACCACCGCCCCGTCACCCTGCTTGAGGACTTCGGTCACCAGGGACTTGTCCGGGGCCCCGGTGCGGTGGGTGACGGTCGGCTTCTGGCCGAAATCCGCGGTCACCTTGATCCCTGCTTTGCCGAAGTCTCCTCCGGCATTGGAACCGCCGGAACCGCAGGCGGCCAGGGACGACCCCAGCGCCAGCAGCGTGACCAGACTCAACAACTTGCGCACGAACGAGCACCTCGAAATCTCACGGCGCGGCGCCCTGCTCGGCAGACCCGCCTCGATGTACGGCCAGATGAACGCCGCCCACCCTAGCCTGCGCACGCAAGCACTCCGCCAGCCAGACCAGTCACCGTTCGGTCACGACTCGCGCCCGCTCCACAGCGACCTCACAGCAGGCTCCCAGCAGCCTTCGCAAGGCTCACATGCTGGCGATGAGTTTCTCGACCCGCTCGTCGTGGGACTTGAAGGGGTCCTTGCACAGAACCGTGCGCT
Source organism: Kribbellaceae bacterium (assembly GCA_033851195.1). Lineage (GTDB taxonomy): Bacteria > Actinomycetota > Actinomycetes > Propionibacteriales > Kribbellaceae > Kribbella. The sequence goes on from JAWWOY010000901.1 coordinate 4,723, forward strand.
GAGCCTGATCGTTCAGCTTCAGGTGCACCCAGTCCACGGTGAAGTCGCGGCGACGCTCCTGGGCCCGCTTGATGAACTCGCCGCGGAGCCTGGCGCGCGTCGTCTGCGGCGGCACCGACTTGGCCTCGAACACCCGCAGATCGTCGACCACTCGCGTGACCGCACCCTTGCGCTCGAGCAGATAGTAGAGCCCGCGCGGCCGGTGGATGTCGTGGTACGCCAGGTCGAGCTGAGCCACCCGGGGGCTGGCCAGGCCGAGGTTGTTCTGCGCACGGTAACGCTCGATCAGCCGGTACTTGATCACCCAGTCGATCTCACGCTCGATGCCGGTAAGGTCGCCAGACTCGATCGCCTTCAGGCACCGCTCCCACAGGGACAGCGCGCGCTCGACGGCCGGCGTACCGAGTTCGCGGCGGTCGACGAAGTCGCGGGCCTTGCTCAGGTACTCGCCCTGGATGTCCAGCGCGCTGGCCTCGCGACCGTTCGCCAGCCGGACCTCGCGGCGGCCGGTCATGTCGTGGCTGATCTCCCGGATCGCCCGGATCGGGTTGTCCAGGGTCAGGTCGCGCATCACGATGCCGGCCTCGATCATCCGCAGCACCAGGTCGGTACTGGCCACCTTCAGCAACATGGTGGTCTCGGACATGTTCGAGTCGCCGACGATCACGTGCAGCCGACGGAACCGCTCGGCATCCGCGTGCGGCTCGTCCCGCGTGTTGATGATCGGCCGGGACCGGGTGGTGGCGCTGGAAACGCCTTCCCAGATGTGCTCGGCGCGCTGGCTGACGGAGTAGACCGCGCCGCGCGGGGTCTGCAGCACCTTGCCGGCACCGCAGATCAACTGCCGGGTGACCAGGAACGGGATCAGCACGTCGGCCAGCTTGGCGAAGTCGCCGTGCCGGCTGACCAGGTAGTTCTCGTGGCAGCCGTAGGAGTTGCCGGCCGAGTCGGTGTTGTTCTTGAACAGGTAGACGTCGCCGAAGATGCCCTCGTCGTGCAGCCGCTTCTGCGCGTCGACGAGCAGGCCCTCGAGGATCCGCTCACCCGCCTTGTCGTGCGCGATCAGGTCGGTGACCGAATCGCACTCACCGGTCGCGTACTCCGGGTGGGAGCCCACGTCCAGGTACAGCCGGGCCCCGTTGCGGAGGAAGACGTTGCTGCTCCGCCCCCAGGACACGACTCGCCGAAACAGGTACCGCGCCACCTCATCGGGGGTCAGTCGGCGCTGACCGCGAAAAGTGCAGGTGACGCCGTACTCGTTCTCCAGACCGAAGATTCGCCGGTTCACATCCCCCACCCTACGGCGCGGCTCCGACAACCGCGCCGGGTCTCAGGCGCGCCGTCACCTCATCGTTGCCCTGATGCGCCGCAAAACCCCGGCTCGCCACGATCGCCGGACGCCCGCCACTCACCAATCCCGCACACCTCGCCTGCTCCAGGCCGCCACCCGCTCACCCAGGCGGCGGACCCAGCGCTTGGTGAGTGGGGTAGATCCAGGGGTCAGAGGTCGACGATATCCAGGAGTTGGCCCAGCTCCTTGTCGTTGAGCTCGCGGAGTTCGCCGGTATGCAGATTGCCGCGGCGAACCGGACCGATCGCCGTCCGGGTCAGCCGCCTGACCGGGTGCCCGATCGCGTCGAACATCCGCCGTACGATCCGGTTCCGGCCCTCGTGCAGCGACATCTCGATCAGCGTCCTGCCCTTGATGCTGGACATCACCTTCACCGTGTCGGCCTGCGCGAACCCGTCGTCCAGCATCACGCCGTCCAGCAATCGCCGCAGCGTGCCGGGCTTCACATTGCCGTCCACCTCGGCGACGTACGTCTTGGAGACCTCGTACGAGGGGTGCGCGAGCCGGTGCGCGAATTCCCCATGGTTGGTGAGCAGCAGTAGTCCCTCGGTGTCCGTGTCCAGCCGCCCGACGTGGAACAACCGCTCGGTCCGGTCCTGGACGTAGTCGGCGACACACGACCTGCCCTGCGGGTCCGACATCGTGGTCACCACCCCGCGCGGCTTGTTCAGCACCAGGTAAAGGTGCGCTGTCACCGGCGGGATCCGCTCGCCGTCGACCCGGATCACAGACACGGCCGGATCGACGCGCAGCCCGAACTCCGTCACGACCTGGCCGTCCACCTCGACCCGGCGCTGCTCGATCAGGTGCTCGGCCGACCGCCGGCTGGCCACCCCTGCCTGGGCCAGCGCCTTCTGCAGCCGGATACCGCCGGGCTCGTTCGTCTCAGTCATCGTCCCGATTCGACCACGAACCGCCCGAAGTCCCCGCATCCCGCGTCCCGCCGACCTCGTTCGAGCCGGGCCTGGTCACGTAACCATCGACCCCGTACGACGCCTGGGCCGCCGGCCCGGGCCCCTCGGCACCGGACTCCGGCAAGGTCTCTTCGTAGGACTCGATCTCGACGTCCTCAGCGAACTCAGCCCCGATCTCCGACTCCTCAGCATCCGGGCTGTCGTCAGCATCCGACTCATCCCCGGAGTCTTCGGCGAGTTCCGGGATCTCCGCACGGTCGACATCCAGCGCCACCTCAGGGTCGCCGGCGGCTTCCAGTTCCTCCGCAGGCTCGAGCTGGCCGTCGACCTCCGGCCCGTGCTCTTCGGAGCCGTAATCAGGCTCGGGCTGCTCGACACGCTCAGCCCCGATCTCCGACTCCTCAGCATCCGGGCTGTCGTCAGCATTCGACTCATCCCCGACTGCAGCCCCGGAGTCTTCGGCGAGTTCCGGGATCTCCGCACGGTCGACATCCAGCGCCAGCTCAGGGTCGCCGCCGGCTTCCAGTTCCTCCGCAGGCTCCAGCACCCCGTCCTCGGCGTCTTGCTCGCTGCCGACCTCCGGCTCCGTGGTCGCCTCGGCCTCTTGTGCGGCTTGGGCCGCGCTGGCTTCGGCCTCGGTGCTGGGGTCGGTGCTGGTTTCAGGCTCGGCGGACGGGGCGGACTGAGCGGCGAGCTCTTCTTCCATGTCGTCCATCTCCGGCAGGTAGGGGGCGAGTTCGGGCAGGTCGTCCAGACTCTGCATACCCATCCGCTCCAGGAAGTACGACGTGGTCCGGTACAGAGTTGCCTGCGACTCCGTGTCCGCACCGGCTTCTTCGACGAGACCGCGGCTGACCAGTGTCCGCATCACGCCGTCCACGTTCACGCCACGGACTGCGGA
>JAWWOY010000960.1:0-4651 GCA_033851195.1 Kribbellaceae bacterium
TTGTACGTCGTCGCCATCGCCTTCGAGGAGACGGTCCAGGGCGCGTCCGAGTGGACCGCGAAGGACATTGACGAATTCTTGACCGGGCTGCGGGGGTATTTCGCCTCGCTGCCGGCGGATCGCTTCCCCCTGACGGTCGCGCTGGCGACGGCGTTGACGCAGGGCGCCCGCGACGACCGGTTCGAGTTCGGTCTCCAGGTGATCGTGGCCGGGCTGGCCTCCTTCGTGCCGGCGCTGGACAAATAACGGTCAACGACCAACCGAGCGCTTGCTGTTCACAAAGGCACACGACTACTCTGTCGGATTGTCAACAAAACTACGAACTGCCGACGGCTGATTGGCCAAGGGGTGGGGTGGGCACCAGCCACGCGCGACCGATTGACAGAGGAGGACCACGTGGGCTCCGAGCATGCACAGCCGACGGTCGAGACCGAGCCGCCCCCCGGGGTGCTGAAGAAAGCGATCGCCGCCTCGGCGATCGGGAACGCCACCGAGTGGTTCGACTACGGGATCTACGCCTATGGGGTCACCTACATCTCCGCGGCGATCTTCCCCGGTGATACCGAGAGCGCGACCCTGCTCGCTCTGATGACATTCGCTGTCTCCTTCCTGGTCCGTCCGCTGGGTGGACTGATCTGGGGTCCGCTGGGCGACCGGCTGGGTCGCAAGCATGTGCTTGCCATCACGATCCTGATGATGTCCGGCGCCACCTTGTGCGTCGGCCTGGTCCCGACGTACGACTCGATCGGCCTGTGGGCACCGGTCCTGCTCGTCCTGCTCCGGATGATCCAGGGCTTCTCCACCGGCGGCGAGTACGGCGGCGCCGCCACCTTCATGGCCGAATACGCGCCCAGTCGCCGGCGGGGTTTCCTCGGCAGCTTCCTGGAGTTCGGCACACTGTCCGGGTTCTCCCTCGGTGCGCTGCTGATGCTCGGCTTCTCGCTGGTACTGGGTGACGATGCGATGCACGCGTGGGGCTGGCGGCTGCCGTTCCTGGTCGCCGCACCGCTAGGCATCGTCGGGTTGTACCTGCGCACCAGGCTCGAGGACACGCCGGTGTTCCGCGAACTGGAGGAGGCCGGCGAGAAGGAGGAGAACACCTCCACGCAGTTCAAGGATCTGCTGGCCGGCTACTGGCAGCCGATCCTCCGCCTCGGCGGCATGGTGGTCGCGCTGAACGTCGTCAACTACACCTTGCTGACCTACATGCCGACGTACCTGCAGAAGCAGATCGGGCTCAGTGCCGATCAGTCGTTGATCGTGCCGATCATCGGCATGCTCGTGATGATGGTGTTCCTGCCGTTCGCCGGCGCGTTCTCCGATCGCGTCGGACGCAAGCCACTGTGGTGGTTCTCGCTGCTCGGGTTGTTCATCGCCGGGGTGCCGATGTTCTTGTTGATGGGCACGAGCCTGCTCGGCGCGGTGGTCGGCTTCGCCGTGCTGGGGCTGCTGTATGTGCCGCAGTTGGCGACCATCTCCGCGACCTTCCCGGCGATGTTCCCGACGCAAGTGCGTTATGCCGGATTCGCGATCGCCTACAACGTGTCGACCTCGCTGTTCGGCGGCACGGCGCCGGCGGTGAACGACTGGCTGGTCGTGAAGACGGGCCAGCCGCTGATGCCGGCTTACTACATGATGGCCGCCTGTGTGATCGGCGCGATCGCGCTGTTCAAGGTGCCCGAGACCACGCGCTGCCCGCTCAACGGCACGGCGACTCCGGGTACCGGGGAAGCGCTGCCCCCGGTCGCTCTAGAGCCCAGCCGGGCCTGACGAAGCAGCTGACCGCCGTACCGGGATCGAATCCGGTACGACGGTCAGCACTGCGTCCGGGTGGTTCCGCTGCGTCGGGTGGGCGTCAGGCCAGGTGGTTCCGTCAGGAGGTGACGGCGGTGACCGCGTCGGACCAGATGTCGGCGGCCTCGTCGATCTGGCCCGGGTCGACGATCAGCGCCGGGATGAAGCGGACGACCTGGCTCCAGGCGCCGCAGGTGAGCAGCAACAGTCCCCGGCGGGCCGCTTCCTGCTGGGCCGCGGCGGCGGTGATCGGGTCGGGCTTGCCGTCGGCGTCGCGGAACTCGTTGCCGATCATCAGTCCGAGCCCGCGGACATCGGTGATCTGCTCGTGCTTGTCGGCCACGATCTGCAGGGCCTGCTTCAGCTGTGCTCCGCGTGCAGCCGAGTTCTCCACCAGGCGCTCGTCCTGGATCACGTCGAGGGTTGCCAGTGCTGCCGCGCAGGCGACCGCGTTGGCACCGTACGTGCCGCCCTGTGAACCCGGCCAGGCCTTCTCCATCAGCGCGGACGGCGCGGCGATGGCCGACAGCGGGAATCCCGAGGCGAGGCCCTTCGCGGTGACCAGGATGTCGGGCTGCGAGCCGAAGTGGTCGCCGCCCCAGAATTTCCCGGTCCGGCCGAACCCGGTCTGCACCTCGTCGACCACCAGCAGGATGCCGTGAGCGTCGGCGCGCTCCCGCAGTCCGGCGAAGAAGCGCTTGTTGGCCGGGACATAGCCGCCCTCGCCGAGCACCGGCTCCACGAAGAACGCGGCGGTGTCGGCCGGGTTGCTGAGCGTCTGCAGCACGTAGTCGAGCTGGCTGAGCGCGAAGTCGGTGGCCTGTTCGACCGGCCAGCCGAAGTGCCCCGGGTCCGGGAACGGCGAGACGTGTACGCCGCCCATCAGCGGGCTGAAGCCGGAGCGGAACTTGGTCCCGGAGCTCGTCATCGAGGCCGCGGCCACGGTCCGGCCGTGGAAGCCGCCGTGGAACACGATCACGTTGGGCCGTCCGGTCGCCTGCCGACTGAGCCGGAGCGCTGCCTCGATCGCCTCGGAGCCGGAGTTCACGAAGAACATCCGGTCCAGGCCCTGCGGGAGCACCTCGCCAAGCCGGTCGACCAGAGTGAGCAGCGGCCGGTGCATCACCGTCGTGTATTGCGCGTGGATCAGCGTTGCGACTTGGCGCTGGGCAGCCTCGACCACCCGAGGATGGCAGTGGCCGGTACTGGTCACCCCGATCCCGGCGGTGAAGTCCAGGTAGCGCCGGTCGTCCTCGTCGTACAGGAGGACGCCCTCACCACGGGCGGCGACCACTCCGGTCGCTTGCTTGAGTACCTGCGAGAGCTCGGCCACGTTCTCCCCTTGATCAGATGGCGATGCACCGGTACAGCACATTGGTCCGGCGCGTGGGTAGAGTGCAATGGTAGATTGTCGACAATCAGCGTATCTCAGCTAGTAGGCCTGTCAACGGTCCGTTCGCGGGAGGAACAGCATGACCAGCACAACGCCAACCAGCCCGGTCCTCAGTGGCACCGAGGCGAAGGTGGTCGACGGCGTCGCGAAGCAACTGTTCATCGCCGGTCGCTGGGTTGACGCCTCCGGTGGCGCGACGTTCGACGTACTGGATCCTTCGACCGGCCAGAAGTTGTGCGCGGTGGCGGATGCCTCGCCTGCGGATGGCAGGGCCGCTCTGGAGGCCGCGGTTGCCGCGCAGGCCACTTTCGCCGCGACCTCGCCGCGGGAGCGCGCCGACATACTGACCAGAGCCTTCGAGTTGCTGCACGAGCGCGCCGACGACCTTGCGCTGCTGATGACGCTGGAGATGGGCAAGCCGGTCGCCGAGGCCCGGGGTGAGATCGCGTACGCCGCGGAGTTCTTCAGACACTTCGCCGGGGAGGCCGTGCGGATCGACGGCGGCTACCAAACGGCGCCGGCGGGCAATGCGCGGTTCTTGATCACACGCCAGCCGGTCGGGCCCTGCCTGCTCATCACGCCGTGGAACTTCCCGATGGCGATGGGCACCCGCAAGCTGGGTCCGGCCATCGCCGCCGGCTGTACGAGCGTGATCAAGCCGGCTCACCAGACGCCGCTGTCGATGCTGGCGCTGATGGACATCCTGGCCGAGGCCGGCGTACCGGCTGGTGCGGTCAACTGCGTCACCGCAATGGACGCGAACGGCGTGATGGAGCCGTTGATCCGGTCGGGTTCGGCCCGCAAGTTGTCCTTCACGGGGTCGACCCGGGTCGGCCGACTGCTGTTGGAGCAGAGTGCGGAGAAGGTGGTGCGGACCTCGCTGGAACTCGGCGGCAACGCGCCTTTCATCGTGTTCGAGGATGCCGACCTGGACGAGGCGGTCGACGGCGCGATCGCGGCCAAGATGCGCAACATGGGCGAAGCCTGTACGGCGGCCAACCGGATCTTCGTGCAGGAGTCCGTCCTCGACGAGTTCGGGCGACGGCTCGCGGTGAAGATGGCGGCTCTGACCGTCGGCCGGGGAACCTCGGACGGTGTCAAGGTCGGTCCGCTGATCGACGCCGCCGCGCTGGAGAAGGTGCGTTCGCTGGTCGCGGACGCGGTCGGGCGTGGCGCGCAGGTGCTGACCGGGGGAGAGGTTGCCGAGGGCAAGGGATACTTCTACCCGCCGACGGTGCTCACCGGCGTACCGCGGGATGCGCGGATGTCGGACGAGGAGATCTTCGGGCCGGTGGCACCGCTGACTTCGTTCAGGGACGAGGCCGAGGCGATCGCCGCGGCCAACGACACGGAGTACGGGTTGGTCGCCTACGTCTTCACGAACGATCTACGCCGCGCGCTACGGGTGGCCGAGTCGATCGAGACCGGCATGGTCGGATTGAACCAGGGCGTCGTCTCGAACCC
>JAWWOY010000965.1:0-5822 GCA_033851195.1 Kribbellaceae bacterium
CAACTTCGACCGTAGCCACGCACCCCGGTACGACGCGCCCATCGGCCCCGACGAGGTCTACGACCAGGAAGCGGACGAAGCCGCCTACAACGAGGCCATGTACAACGGCTACGAGGACGGCGACGAACCGTCCACAGACCGCTCGGAAGGAACCCCTGACGAGCGCCAACGGCAAGGTGCCGGCAAGAAGGAGCACGTCGCATGAGATGGTCGCGCAGGCTGAGAGCTGCGCTCACTGTCTTATCGATCTCCTTCATCCTCGCCAGTCAGACAGCCCTGGCCGCCAACGGCCAGCCGCAGCCAACTAACCCCACCGGTTTTGCTGACCTTCTCCCGACGCCTGATCTCACTCACGGCGATACCCACACGCTCTTCGAGCAGTACAGCCCGATGGTGTACGGCCTCGACTTCTCGACGAGCATCACGGATCCGATGGGCACCGTGTTCAATGGATACGCGCACCTGGTGATGATGTACATCGTTGCCATCACTCGCGGTGCCATCTCGGTCGGCTGGTGGCTTTTCTCCTTCACGGACGTCAAGCCGTTGACAGATGCAACGTCGGCAGCGATTGGGGCGACGAGTGCACAACTGGTCGGTTGGCTTCTGCCGTCCGCCCTAGCTTTCGGAGCCGTCGCTGCCTACACACAGCGCAAGGCCAACGGAAGCGCACTTGGCCAGATGGTCTGGGTGCTTGTGGCAGGCGTCCTTAGTCTCAGCTTCGCAATGGCACCCGCGACCTGGTTGAACGGTGTGGACGGTGCTCGCCAACTCGGCGCCGATGCCGTCATGAATGCATCGTCTGATGCGATGGGGCCGACGATGCAGACACCGATCAGTTGGCCTGAGCCAAGCTTCTCCGGCAGTTCGCGGGACAATCTCTTGCGTAAATCGGCTGATGCCAGTTGGCGTGGTTTCACGGTCACCCCGTGGTGCATTGCTGAATTCGGGTCGTTGGCAGCTTGTGAGCGCTACGGCAAGGGCATGCTAGATGCCGGCACGGATTCTTCTGCCAGGAACAATTATATCAGCAATGTGATCAGCCCGGCAGAAGGTGGAGATAACGCACCGACTGTCAAGTGGACCAAGGGTGACAATGCATTCGGTCGGATCGGCGTGCTGACGCTTGCGGCAATCGCGGCGACCCTATTCGCGTTCTTAAATATCGCGTTGGCCTTCACTGCTCTGATGGCATTTGTCGGTTGCCTCCTGCTTTTGGTCGTCGGGGTATTCTTTGCTTGCCTGTGGATCATTCCTGGTCGCCCTCGGCAGTGGGGGCTCAACTGGTTCGAGGCCCTGCTCGGCCTAATTTTGCAGTCTTTCTTGGCGATGCTCGTTTTTGGTACCGCGCTGACCCTCGTCACAGCCGTCTTCAGCCTGAGCGGGACCTTGGGATGGCTGCCTGTCAGCGGGCTAGCTATTGCTGTGCTCATTGCCGGCTTCCGCCTTCGACGATTGCTTGACAGCCTGACGACGATGATGCGGCCGGGGGTCGGCAGCATGTTGATGGGTGGTTTAGCTCGTCGGGGTGCGATGGGTGCTTTCCGTCGAATCATGGGAGCCTTGAGTAGTCGGGGCGCCAGCCCAATCATGTCTGGCAGAAGTCGCGAGGGGGTTGGCGCGAGCGAGGCTGGAACTCAGCGAGTCAGCGCAGTACGCGTTTTCCGCCAAGCACCTACCGCAGGTGCAATTTCGCCCGGCACGTTGGGTAGATCGCCGCGAGAATTGACTGCGGGCAGCGAACGCCGCAGGAGCGAGGCATCCGCTGGACCGAGTGGCGCTGCTCCTGATGGCCAGGCTGCGACCGGCGCAGATCGGCGCGCAGGTGTATCGGGCGGTCAGCGCCGGACGGCTCTGAACTTGGCCTCGATGAAGGCAAACGGCGACGGGAAGCCTAGAGAAGCTCGCACAATCTCAGGCGTCGCTGCGGCCAGCGGTTCATCCGTCGCTGGATCCCGAATTGTTGGCTCCTCCGAGAGTCAGAAGGGCCGGCAGCTGCGTCGACCCACAAGCGGATCTCCGGGCGACGCCCGTTACGAACCGCGTGCACACGGCCATTCGGCAAGCCTCCGCGATGGGCCGCCCAAGGCACTGCGTAACCGTAGGCGCTCGCCGTCGGGGCAGCAGCGCCGGTTCCGCGACTACTCAACGGTGACGAAGGACGGCGTCACCGTCTTCGTGCCGAGCCGTAGGTGATCGGCGATGGCGAGAAGACCCAAAGGATCTGCGGACCGGCGTGAGGAATCCAAGCGCGTCGATCGTAAGTCTGCTCAGGAATCGCCCTCCGTTGACGAGCAGCGCACCACGCGTCGATCTGAGCGACCGTCAGAACCCGACGGTTGGCGGGCAGTAGCGCGGAGCGACTATGACTATCCGGACAATCTCGATAATTTGAATCGGCGCGAGCGCCGGCGTGCCAAGAAGGAGTGGCGTCGCGACGATCACGTGCAGCGCATGGCTTGGCTGCGGAACCAGCGGCAGGCTGAACCCACCAGCCCGGCGGCCATCGTGGCGCTGGTGCTTCTGGTTGCGATCGTCATACTCGGTATCGGAGGTGGCCTGCCTCGCTTGTTGAGGGGCGAGAAGACGAATGGAAATGCGCCTGTCGGGCTTCTGACTCCTAGTCAAACGGTCGATGCGCAGCCAGCTACACCGATACAACGTGGTGGATCGGATTCAATCGTTCCGTCTACCGGGCAATCACCCACGGACACCCCGCCGCCGATGTCAGAACGCCCATCGTCGGAGGACCTGGGCTCGGCTACCGGAGTGGTAGGAGCCTGGGCGCAGGCCTTCTACAGCCGAAATCCGGCGATGGAGAGCTATCCGGAACTTGTTGCCAGGTGCGCAAAGTACACGACACCAGAATTGGCCGATAGCTTTAGCTCGGCCGGTGATTCGACATATGACGCATTAAAAGTAGATGGCGGGTCATCGTCTGTGCTCGCTGCGCCGGTCAGCGCACCTCGGGCGGGCGCCGCGCCGGTAGACACCCCAACTAGGATCAGTCGATTCGTCAAAGTCACCGTCAAAATCACTGGTAAGAAACCCGGCAATATCGAAATTCCCCTGTTGGTCACCCTTGTTCCTCAAAATGCCCACTGGGTGATCAGCGACGTCTCGGGCAGTACCGGTCCATGAGACTTCGACAGGGGGTGCGACTGTGTACGACGAGCGTGATCTAGGTGGAGCTGCGACTGCTCTTGCTAGTAGGAGTATCGTGCTCAAAGTTGTCGGCATCGGAGTCTTGATCGGGTTACTGGGCCTCTTGATGCTGGCCCCGTTCGGCGCCAGTGGGCGTTCCGAAGCTGCCTGCGTCCCTCCTGTGCCAGGTAACGCCGGTGATCCGGCAACAGGGGGGCCGCCGGTGGGCAATCAGATCTCGTTCGCAAAGATCATCGACCAGGTTGCTGTTGCCCGCGGTCTACCCGGCCAAGCGACCCTCGTAGCGCTGATGACTGCTTTACAAGAATCCGGTCTTCAGAACCTAACGTATGGTGATCGCGACTCGGTCGGGCTGTTTCAGCAAAGACCTTCTGCGGGGTGGGGCACTGTTCAGCAGATCCTCGACCCGCGGTACGCCGCAGAGGCATTCTTCGGGGGCGCTGCCCCTCCCAGTCCCCCAGGATTGGTGGATATCAACGGTTGGCCGTCGATGCCGTATACCGACGCAGCTCAGGCAGTGCAGGTCTCCGGGTTCCCTCAAGCCTATGCCAAGCATGAACAACGGGCCAGAGAGATTGCCGCGCTTGCAGGGATCGACCTCCAGCGAGCCGGTGACCCATATGCCGGACGAGCAGGTGGCCCTTATGCCGGGCGACCAGGTGTCAGCCCCTCGGCGTCAGATTCGCAGGCGTTGCTCGATAACTGCGGGCAAGGTCTCGTAGCGGGTAAGCCGGTCAATAGCGTTTGGCCACCTCAGGCTGCATCTGTCGCCGATCCAACCGGCACCGGAGGTAAGGTCACCCCCCGTACGGCGCTCTGGGTAGCTCAGGCGCGGAAATCCCTCGGTACGCTTAGCATGACGTGCTGGGATGCACACTTATGGAACCCGACCAGCGATCATCCGAAGGGACTCGCCTGTGACGTAATGGTTGGCGCCGATTCACGACGCTCGGCAACAGCCAAAACCGCAGGTGATCGCGTCGCGAACTGGACGATCCAGACGGCCGCACAGACTGGGGTCCATTATGTGATCTGGTACGGAAAGATTTGGTCAGCGCGCAGGGGAACGTGGGAGCCGTATAACGGCGGAGGTGTGTATAACCCAACTGATGCGACCGGTGGGCATTTCGATCATGTTCATGTCTCGCTGTACTGACGATGATCTTGTCCCCCTGCGGTCTCTGCACTGCTACGACTACTGGGCGGATGAGGCACGACTGCTGTGATGATCTCGCGACGCCCAGATGTGAGGAGAGGAACAATCGATGACAGCTGCGGATGACCCGGATCGGCAGACCGGTCAGCGGCCCGGTGATCCTGGCAAGACAAGTGATCGACAGTACTTTCAGAGCCCACCGCAACTCCCGCCGCCGCCCGCGCGGGGAACCTTCGGGCCGGGCGGCCCTGCCTCCGGGGGAAATGCTGGTGCCCCCGGTTCGCGGCCGCGCCGACGAGTCGAGGTCTCTACCGCGACGAGTCTGCTGTCTGCCTTGCCCTGGTTCTTCTGGAGCTTTGTAGTCGTTTCTTGGGTGGCTGGGATTTTTGGTCCCAACTGGGTGTGGATCGGTGTCGGTTTGTGGTTACTTTCTGGCGCAGTCGTCTTTCTGCACCCGGTCGAGGAGACGATCGCACGTTTTTTATTCCAGCTCCGTAAGCCGACTCTGGTAGAAGAGCAGCGCATTTATCCGATCTGGAGGGAGGTGGCACGGCGTGCCGAGGTCGATGGCGCCAAGTTCTCGTTATGGATTCAAAACTCTGACGAGGTGAGTGCGCATGCAACGCCGGGTCACACCGTCGCCCTGACGAGATGGGCGCTGTACACCCTGCCGCCATCGCATCTCGAGGCGGTGCTTGCGCATGAGCTGAGCCATCATCTGGGTGGACGCACCTGGTTGAGCCTGCTCAACTTTTGGTATTCGATACCGGCCCGCTGTGCCTTGGTGGTGGTCAGGTCGATCGTGCGGGCCATGAGGGCGGTTCAGGCAATCGGTTGTCTAGTTGGTGGCTTTCTCACCTTGTCATATTTGGGGATCCTGCTCGCTATTATCACATTTGGCGGCAGTCTTGTGTTCCCCGTATTGTTTCTGACGCCGTTCATCGCGCCGCCGATATTGGCATGGCTTAGTCGCTGGGAAGAAAAACAAGCAGACCGTCGCGCTGCTGCGCTCGGATATGGGCCTGTCTTGGTCCAGGTATTCTATGGATGGCAGGTACAGCACCAGAACTCTCTCGGCCGGGAGACCAGACGGAGCTCGCAGTTGATGTCCAGTCATCCCTCGATGGCCGACCGCGTGCATGCCATCGAGGGCATGCAGCAGTCATGACAAGGCAGCTATGTCAGCCGGCATCGCCACGGCTACGCCTGGCTCAGGAGCAGCGGGCCTAATTCGAATTGGCAGACCGTGGCGCACGGAGCTCGATCCAAAGAAATGCGCCGCGGTCTGGTCGGCGTCAATGGTGTTAGCGCACCTCGGCCGACGCTGTCAGCTTACTTGGGGATGAGCTCGATCTCGTGAGACCCCGCACCCGGAGCGAGGAAGTTGAGTAGGTGGGCGGCCTCTGTGTGGATGGCGGGGAGACTCGCTCTTGGCAGGCGTTCTAGAGGCTGGATTGTCAGGCGGCCCTCCTTGCGAGTGGTGGTGACCTTCCAGGTTGCT
>JAWWOY010000973.1:0-3490 GCA_033851195.1 Kribbellaceae bacterium
GCAGCTCGATGCCCGGATGGTCCCGGGCGAGGGCCGACACGAGCGGTTCGGCCAGCAGATCGCTCGCACTGTCGAGCAGCCCGACGGTGACGATGCCGGTGACGACGCCCGGGGTCGGCTGGATCTCTGCGCGGGCGCGCTCCAGTTCGTTGAGGGCGCGCCGGGCGCGCTCGACCAGGGTCGCGCCGGCATCCGTGAGCTGCATCCCCTGCCGGGTCCGTTCGAAGAGGGCGATGCCCATCTCGTGCTCCAGTGCGCGGATCTGGCGGGTGACGGCCGGTTGAACCAGGTGCAGCAGCTCCGCTGCCCGGGTGACGCTTCCCACCTCTGCCACGGTCACGAGTGCCTTGAGCTGCTTCACATCCACGGGATCCTCCGCGCATCCGCACTCGGCATGGAGATATCAAGAATCGGTATTTCACTACGCCATGCATGAGTGTTCATGATGGTACCGCTGCAGGGACGAGAAAGGTTGAGGTGCCGGCATGACCGAACTTCCGCTTTCCGGCGTCACCGTCGTAAGCGTCGAGCAGGCGGTGGCCGCGCCCTTCGCCACCCGTCAGCTCGCGGATCTCGGCGCGCGCGTGATCAAGGTCGAGCGACCTGGGGTAGGGGACTTCGCGCGCCGGTACGACACGACGGTGCACGGCCAGTCCAGCTACTTCGTCTGGCTCAACCGGTCCAAGGAGTCCCTGACACTCGACCTCAAATCCCCGCGCGGCCAGGACATCCTCCATGCCTTGCTCGCCGGAGCCGATGTCTTCGTACAGAACCTGGCCCCGGGCGCGGCCGCCCGGCTGAGCCTGGATGCCGCCTCCCTGTCCGAGCGGTACGCGTCGTTGATCCCGTGCACCATCTCCGGATACGGCACGTCGGGCCCCTGGGCGGGCCGGAAGGCCTACGACCTGATCGTGCAGTGCCAGACCGGCCTGGTGTCGCTCACCGGTACCGGGGAGGAGACGGCCAGGGTCGGGGTGTCGGTCGCGGACATCGCCGCGGGCATGTATGCCTACTCCGGGATCCTCGCCGCGCTCTACGTCCGGGCCACTACGGGTGTCGCGCGGGCGGTGGAGGTCTCGCTGTTCGAGGCGCTGGCGGAGTGGATGGGCCAGCCCGCGTATTACACCCGCTACGGGGGAACGCAGCCGCCTCGGATGGGCACCCAGCACGCCACGATCGCGCCCTACGGCGCCTACACCGCCGCGGACGGCAAGCAGGTGCTGTTCTCCATCCAGAACGAGCGTGAGTGGGTCGCACTGTGCCGGCGGTTCCTGCAGCGCCCGGAGCTGGTGGACGACCCGCGGTTCACCACCGGGTCGGACCGGGTGGTCCACCGGGACGAGCTCAACGAGATCATCGCCGAGCGGCTCCGGCACTCCGACAGCGTCGAGGCGATGAAGCTGCTGAGCGACGCGGGGATCGCCAACGCCGGAGTCAACGATGTGCGGGAGTTCCTCGAGCACCCGGTGCTCGCCGAGCGCGGCCGCTGGCACGAGGTGGGTATCCCGGGCGCTGTCGTGCAGGCCCTGCGCCCTCCGGTGGACCTGGCCGGGATCGGCCCGCGGATGGATCCCGTGCCCGCGGTCGGCGAGCACACCGAGCGGATCCTGACCGAACTGGGAACCACCGCGGCCGAGCTCGAGGCCCTGCGGGCCGACGGCGTGATCTGACCATCCCCATCGGCATTCGTCATCGAGCGAGGAGAAACACGCCATGAGCACCCTGGACATCCTGTCTCCCGACGAGCGGTTCGTCGTCGAGACCGTGCACGACTTCGTCAACAAGGAGGTGAAGCCGGTCGTCCAGGAGCTCGAGCACTCCAACACCTACCCCGAGGGGCTGATCGAGCAGATGAAGAAGCTCGGGATCTACGGGCTGGCCATCCCCGAGGAGTACGACGGCAACGCCGTCTCCGTGCCCTGCTACGTCCTGGTCACCGAGGAGCTCTCGCGCGGCTGGATGAGCCTCGCAGGCACGATGGGCAGCCACACCGTGGTCGCCAACCTGCTGCTGAACTTCGGCACCGAGGAGCAGAAGCGCCGTTATCTGCCGAAGATGGCCACCGGCGAGATCCGGGCCACCATGGCCCTGACCGAACCCGGCGGTGGCTCCGACCTCCAAGCCATCCGCACCACCGCCCGCAAGGACGAAGACGGCTACCTCGTCAACGGGTCCAAGACATGGATCACCAACTCCCGGCGGGCCCGACTGATCGCCCTGCTGTGCAAGACCGACCCAAAGGCCACCCCCGCCCACCGGGGCATCTCCATCCTCCTGGTGGAGCACGGGCCCGGCCTGACCGTCTCGCGCGACCTGCCCAAGCTCGGCTACAAGGGCGTCGAGACCTGCGAGCTGGCCTTCGACGACTACCGCGCGCCGGCCGACGCCGTGCTCGGCGGCGTCGAGGGCAAGGGATTCGCCCAGATGATGAAGGGATTGGAGACCGGCAGGCTCCAGGTGGCCGCCCGCGCGCTCGGTGTCGGCCGGGCGGCGCTGGAGGACGCGCTCGCCTACGCCCAGCAGCGCGAGTCCTTCGGCAAGCCCATCTGGCAGCACCAGGCGATCGGCAACTACCTCGCCGACATGGCCACCTCCTTGACCGCGGCGCGCCAGCTCACCCTCTACGCGGCCCGGCAGGCGGAGGCCGGCCGGCGCGTGGACATGGAGGCGGGCATGGCCAAGCTGTTCGCCTCCGAGACCGCCATGCAGATCGCCCTCAACGCCGTCCGCATCCACGGCGGATACGGGTACTCGACCGAGTTCGACGTCGAGCGGTACTTCCGCGACGCGCCGTTGATGATCGTCGGCGAGGGCACCAACGAGATCCAGCGCAACGTGATCGCCAGTCAGTTGGTCAAGCGCGGCGGACTCGACGCCTGACTGGGTGGCAGGAGGAACAGGACGGTGTGGGTTCAGATACCGCGGGACCAGTCCGAGACTTCCAGGCCGAGGTGCTGGACCAGCGCCTCCTGGTGCACGATGGCGGCCCGTTCGAACTCTCGGACGTCCCGACGGGCAAGGGCGTCTGCCATCGGTTCGTGCAGCGCGATCTGCTGTTGGAACGCGGTTCCGGTAAGCCAGCGGGGGGCCTTCTTCGCCGTCACCCACGGTTCATAGGCCCTCGCCACGAGAGCGGTGTGGATGCTGGTGAACATGCTCGTGAGGAAGCGGTTTCCGGCCAGCCGGACCACCTCGACATGGAACACCGTGTCCACCGCGATCCACTCCGACACGCTGCCACGAGCATCGCTGAGGTCGGCGAACGCTCGGTGCAATGGTTCAAGGTCGAGATGCTCGCGGGCCACGGCCTGACGGCCTGCGGTGATCTCAAGCAGGAACCGCAGGTGGGCCGCTTCGGCCAGCGACTCCGGCTCCAGTTGCAGCATCAGGTTGACGCTCGTGTCGACCATGCTGGAGGGGTTGCGGAGCACGAAGGCTCCGGCGCCGGGCCGGATCTTGACCAGGCCCTGCAGCGAGAGGGTCCGCAGGG
>JAWWOY010000983.1:0-10177 GCA_033851195.1 Kribbellaceae bacterium
GTCGGGATCTCGTCCGGCCTGCAGGCGATCTCGCCGAGTCGGGTACTGGCTCGGCGCTCCGCCGGGACGGAGCGGACCCGGTTGAGGGTGACGAGTCCGATCAGTCGGCCGGTCGGATCGGTCAGCGGGTAGCTGGAGAACGGACGCGTGAGGGCAGTGCGGCGGATGAACTCAGCCACGGTCTGTCCCGGATCGGCGACGACGGGATGCGCGGTCATGACGTCGCCGACCACGACGCCGCGTAGCTGCGAGCCAATTCGGGCATGGTGCTCCTCGGCTGCCGCGGCGTTGACGACGAAGAGCCCGATCAGCACGAACCAAAGCCCGGAGAAGCTGGAACCGTAGGTGACCTGGAGGAGCCCGAGGCCGACCAGGACGTAGCCGAAGATGCGTCCGGCGCGGGCGGCGGCGAGGGCTGCGCGTTGCTGGTCTCGCCAGATCCTCCACAGCACGGCGCGCAGTACTCTTCCTCCGTCGAGGGGAGCCGCGGGGACGAGGTTGAAGATGGCCAGCACAATATTGATTCCGGCGAGGTAGCCGAGGACGGCGACGGGCAGGCCGCCGACGGCGGCGAGCGAGAGGCCGAACGCCACGGCGCCGTAGGCAAGGCCCAGGGCCAGGCTGGTCAACGGCCCCACCGCCGCGATGCGCAGATCAGCGCCAGGTGAGCGGGGATCGCCCTTGAGTTGGGCGACACCACCGAACATCCACAGCGTGATGCTCTCGACCTGTATCCCGTTGCGGCGGGCGACAACCGCATGTGCCACTTCGTGGGCGAGCACCGAGGCCATGAAGAGGACTGCCGCGACCACCGCGGCGGCCAGATAGGCCACGGTGCTTCTGCCGGGGAGAACGAGGGGGAAGCGGCCGGTTGAGAGACTGATCACCAGGATCGCGACGACAACGATCACACTGACGTCGACCTGAACCCGCACGCCAGCGATCCGACCAAGTGGTAGCGACGATTTCATCGAGCTGTGATCCGACCGGACATCCGTCTGGCGGACAGCCAAGTCTGCGTCCGATCGCCTAGCCAAACTGTGCGGCGCGGTTCCCAGGCGTGTCAACACCCGACTGGGCGCAGTCGTCGCCCCTGACGGGGCTGGCGGTCGCGTGGGTGACCGACAAGAAGTAGACCCGGCGCTCCTGTCACTGGGCTGAAACTCCTGTCGCCGAGCTGACGTGCTTCGTCGTAGGGTCTGGGGCGTGACTGATGCCTTGCGATTCGTCGACATCACCGAGGACCAGCTGGACGCCGTGATCCGGGTCCGGTCCCGGTCTTTCGGCCCGCTGGCCCCCTCCCATCGGGAGGAGTGGATGAAGGATGCGCTGGAGTTCATCGCGGACGGACGGCTGTTCGGTGTCGTCGATGGTGATGAGGTGGTTGCCGCAGCCCGGATCTGGGACTTCCAGCAGTGGTGGGGCGGTCGTCAGGTGCCGATGGCCGGCGTGGCCGGTGTCGTCGTCGCCCCTGAGTACCGCGGTCGTGGAGTCGGTAGCCAGCTGATGCGTGGGGTCCTGGAGCGCACCCGCGGCAGGGGCTTTCCGCTGACTGCCCTGTATCCCGCGACCGTGGTGATCTACCGGCACCTTGGCTACGAGTTCGGCGGCGGCCGGTACAGGTTCTCCTTCCCGGCTGCGGATCTGCGGCAACTCAGCGGCAAGGAGGTGAGTGTTCGCAGCGCGGGTCCTGAGGATGCAGCCCGGTTCCTGGAGCTAGCGGCTGAGAGCCACACAGCGGGCAGAGCTAGCGGCGTCTTGGTCTGGCCGCTGACCAAGGTGGCCGAGTGGCTCGGTGACGAGGACAACTTCGCTTACCTGGCCGACGACGGTTTCGTCGTCTACAACTGGGACGGCTCGGACCTGCGCATCGACGAGCTGGTCGCCGGCTCCGAATCCACTGCACGGGCTCTCTGGGCCACTGTGGGCTCCGGCTCCTCCATTGCCCGCAACGTCAACGCTTTCATCGCTCCGCACGACCCGGTGCACTTGCTGGTCAGCCATGAGGCCGACAAGCAGGCACAGATCCAGCGGTGGATGCTCCGGCTGCTAGACGCGCCCGCTGCCGTCGCGGCCCGCGGCTGGTCCCCGGCAGCCTCGCTAGAGGTCGACCTGGAGATCGACGATGCAGAGCTGGCTGGCAACACGGGACGGTGGCACCTGTCCGTCAGCGGCGGCTCAGGCCAGCTCACACCGTCCACTAGCGCCGGCGCCGCACTGCGCCTGGGGGCACGTGGCCTAGCCGCCCTGTACGCCGGTACGCCGCTGGCGTCGCTGCGGACCGCTGGACTGGCAACGGGCGGATCCACCGGGGACGACGCGCTGCTTGACACTGCCTTCGCCGGCCCCGCAGCGTACATGCTCGACTACTTCTAAGAATTCACTAAGATTCGCGGCCATAGCCTGAGCCCGTCTTGACCGGCTACAGGAGGGCATCGCCCCATGTTCGACACGATCAACGGTCTGCCGATCCACCCACTCGTCGTCCACGGGGTGGTCGTGATGCTGCCGCTCTCGATTCTCGGTGTGCTGGCCCTGGTGATCCGTCCAGCGTGGCGCGCACGCTACGGCGTACTGGTGGCTGCATGTGCGGCCATTGCGACGGTGCTGATTCCGGTGGCAACTTCGAGCGGCGAGTCGTTCGAGAAACGCGTCGGCAATCCGGGTCAGCACGCGGAGCTCGGTGATCAGCTCCTGTGGTTCGCTATCCCGCTGCTGGTGGCGGCGGTGGCCATCGTCGTGGTTGACCGCGGCATCCCCGATAAGACGGTCCGCCGCCCTGTGGCCGGCTTGGTCTCGGTGGTTGCGGTCCTGGCCGCGGTCGCTGCCGGAGTGCAGGTGTACCGGGTCGGTGATTCCGGAGCCAAGGCGGCGTGGGGCGACAAGGTGACCGGGGCGCCCGCGCAGCTGAAGTAGTGCCTCAGCTCGCCCTTGCTGCTGTCACCAGTGCCGCGCCGCAGCAACACCCGGCGCGTCTCCAACACCGGTTCTGTGGTGGCGGTTAGGGTATCGAACAAACGTTCGGAGGTAGTTGATGCGCGTGCTCGGAGTCGACCCGGGGCTGACCCGGTGCGGTCTCGGCATCGTCGAGGGCACCCCCGGGCGGACTCCGACGCTGGTGGCGGTCGGCGTGATCCGTACGCCGGCCGACCTGGACGTGGCGAAGCGCCTGGTCCTGATCGAGTCCGCCATCGAGGAGTGGATCATCGAGCACCGGCCGGACGCGGTGGCGGTGGAGCGGGTGTTCGCCCAGCAGAACGTCCGGACTGTGATGGGGACGGCGCAGGCGGCCGGCGTCGCGATGGTCGTCGCGGCCAGGCGCGGGCTGCCGGTGGCGCTGCACACCCCGAGCGAGGTGAAGGCGGCCGTGACGGGAACCGGTCGCGCCGACAAGGACCAGGTGACGACGATGGTGACGCGCATTCTGAAGCTGACCGAGCGCCCGACACCGGCAGATGCGGCCGACGCGCTCGCGCTGGCGATCTGCCACGTCTGGCGTGGCGGGGTGACGAACCGGCTGCAGGAAGCGGTGCTGGCCCAGGCTGCCAAGAGAGGCCGGCGGTGATCGCGTTCGTGCGTGGCCCGGTCGCGGCGATCGGGGTGGACAGCTGCGTGATCGAGGTCGGCGGGGTCGGGCTGCAGCTGTACTGCCACCCCGGCACGCTGGCCGGTCTGCGACCCGGGCAGGAGTCCAAGCTGGCCACCTCGATGGTGGTGCGGGAGGACTCACTGACCCTGTACGGCTTCGCGGATGACGACGAGAAGAGCTTGTTCGAGCTGCTGCAGACCGCCTCGGGTGTCGGTCCGCGACTGGCTCAGGCGGCGCTCGCCGTACTGAGTCCTGACCAGCTGCGGCAGGCGGTGGCGAGGGAGGATCTGGCGATGCTGATGAAGGTGCCCGGCGTCGGAAAGAAGGTGGCCCAGCGGCTGGTGCTGGAACTGAAGGACAAGATCGGGGCGCCGTCGAAGATGGTGACCGGCCGGCCGTTGCAGGCGACCGAGGCCTGGCGCGAACAGGTCCATGCCGGCCTGGTCGGCCTCGGCTGGTCCGCCCGGGACGCGGAGGACGCCGTGATCGCGGTGTCGCCGCTGGCCGCGGACTCCGCCGAGCCGTCGGTTCCCGACCTGCTGCGCGCCGCCCTCCGCGCGCTCTCGAAGGCGTAGGACAGTGGCTGTGTACGGCGACCCTGACAATTCTGACGAGCCTGATAATTCTGACAATTCCGACAACGTGGTGCGCCCGCTCGTCTCCGCGGACGCGGTGGACCTCGAGGAACGCAAGATCGAGTCCGCCCTGCGGCCCCGGACGCTGGCCGAGTTCGGTGGCCAGCGCCGGGTCAGCGAGCAGTTGGAGCTGGTCCTGCACGCCGCCCGGGGCCGGAACCGAGCGCCTGACCATGTACTGCTGTCGGGCCCGCCAGGGCTGGGAAAGACGACGCTGGCCCTGATCATCGCCAGCGAGCTGTCGGCGCCGCTGCGGGTGACGAGCGGTCCGGCGATCCAGCACGCGGGCGATCTGGCCGCGATCCTGTCCGGGCTGAACGAGGGTGAGGTCCTCTTCCTGGACGAGATCCACCGGATGTCGCGGCCGGCCGAAGAGCTGCTCTATATGGCGATGGAGGACTTCCGCGTCGACGTGATCGTCGGCAAGGGGCCGGGCGCCACCGCCATCCCGCTGGAGATCCCGCCGTTCACGCTCGTCGGCGCGACCACCCGCGCGGGACTGCTGCCGGGCCCGTTGCGGGACCGGTTCGGCTTCACCGGGCACCTGGAGTTCTACGACGCCGCCGAACTGGAGAAGATCGTCAACCGGTCGGCCGCGCTGCTCGAGGTGGACATCACCAAGGAGGCGGCCGCCGAGATCGCATCGAGGTCGCGCGGCACACCCCGGATCGCGAACCGGCTGCTGCGCCGGGTCCGCGACTACGCCGAGGTCCGCGCCGACGGCATCGTCACGATCGCGTTGTCGAAGGCCGCGCTGGAGCTGTACGAGGTCGACAGGATGGGCCTGGACCGGCTCGACCGGTCGGTGCTGGACGCGCTCTGCAGGCGGTTCGGCGGCGGACCGGTCGGACTTTCGACGCTGGCGGTTGCGGTAGGGGAAGAACGTGAGACTGTGGAGGAGGTGGCCGAGCCTTTCCTGGTCCGCTCCGGCTACCTCGCTCGGACGCCGCGTGGCCGGGTCGCTACTCCGGCGGCCTGGCGGCACCTCGGGCTCGCCGTACCGAAGGGTGCGACGTTCGCGGACACCCTGTTCGACACAGAGGACGAGTGAGGACCGAGTAACGTAAACGTGACCCCCTGTTATGCGGTACTTATTGCTGCCCAGGGTTAGACTCCCCGGTGGCCTGACTACAGGCCATCCCGCTGCGACCTGCGCGCTTCTGCAGAGCGTGCCGGGCGCCCGTACTCTCTCGACGAAGGATTCTGAGTCCCGATGGTTTTGATCGCCGCACCGATGGCCTCCTCCGGTGGCGGGGGCTTCACGCTCCTGCTCCCGCTGATTCTGATCGTCGGGATGATCTGGTTCATGAGCCGCTCCCAGCGCAAGCAGAAGGCGAAGCAGGCCGCGACCGTGGCTCAACTCGTACCGGGTACCCGGGTGATCACCACCAGTGGCCAGCTTGGCATCGTCGAGGAGGTCGACGACGAGTACGTCACCCTCGAGATCTCCGACGGCGTGCTGGTGCAGTTCGTCAAGCAGGCCATCGGGCGGGTGCTGCCGGACGTCGCCGACGAGGACGAGGAGGACGGGGCCGAGGAAACGAGCGATGAAGCGGACGACGAGGTCGGCGAGACCGTGGACGATGTCACGGTGTCGGGCGACAAGGTGGACGCGGGCGAGAAGGTGGCCGGTCGCGACAAGGTGACCGACAAGCCGAGCCTGCCGCCCACGCACACCGAGAACTGATCTTCTGTCCTGACGGCGTGCGGCGCCGCTTGGCGTCCCAGTAATGCAAGGAAGAATCTGACGTGGCAACGACGACGACATCCCGCCCCGCGCGGCTCCTGATCGTCCTGGGGGTCATTCTGGTCCTGCTCTTCGGGGTGATGGGGCTGACCCAGTCCTGGAAGCCCCTGCTCGGGCTGGATCTGCGCGGTGGCACCACCATCACGCTGACCGCCAAGGCGACCGACGGCAGTGCGATCACCTCGCAGAAGATGACCGAGGCGAAGAGCATCATCGAGCAGCGTGTCAACGGTGCGGGTGTCGGCGAGTCCGACGTCACCGTGTCGGGCGGCAACCACATCATCGTGTCGCTCCCCGGCGCGACCAAGGGAGACCTGGTCTCCAAGGTCGGCGAGACCGCGCTGCTGCGGTTCCGGATCGTCTACGACGCCCAGGCCGGTACGCCGCCGGCGCCGACGCCGACCCCCACACCCACGGCCAAGCCGTCGGGTACGCCGTCCAGCAAGCCGAGCACGACGCCGAGCAAGGCGAATCCGTCGGTCCAGCCGTCGGCCTCGACGACGCCGAAGGGGCGCGCATGGAGCAGCGTGCTGGGCGCCGCCACCCCGACACCGCAGCCGTCGGCCACCCCGCTGCCGTCGACCCCGGCGGCCTCCGCTGACCCGCTGAAGTGGCAGCCGGATGCCGCCACCCAGGCCGCGTTCGCCGCGTTCACCTGCGCGAAGCCCAAGAACCCGGACGTGGCGAACAAGCCGCTGATCGCCTGCGATCGGGCGAACACCAACAAGTACCTGCTCGGCCCGGCGATCCTGGAGGGCACGGACCTGTCCGACGCCTTCGCGGGCATCCCCCAGCAGGGCCTCCAGTGGCAGGTGAACCTGAAGTTCACTGGCTCCGGCGGCCAAAAGTTCCTGGATGCCACCACGGCCATCTCGAAGCTGCCGCAGGGCCAGAACCTGTTCGCGATCGTGCTGGACGGCCAGACCATCTCCACCCCGAGCGTGGACAGCCCGATTCCCGGTGGACAGGCACAGATCACCGGTAGCTTCACCGAGCAGGAGGCCAGTGACCTGGCCAACGTGCTGAAGTACGGCGCGCTGCCGCTGTCGTTCGAGCAGTCCTCGGTGGAGGACGTCTCGCCGCAGCTCGGTGGCGACCAGCTCAGCGCCGGTATCACCGCCGGACTGGTCGGCCTCGCCCTTGTCGTGCTGTTCTCGTTCCTCTACTACCGGGGCCTGGGAATCGTGGTTGTGGCGTCGCTGGCCGTTGCCGCCGCGCTCACCTACGCGTCGATCGTGCTGCTGGGTGATTCGATCGGCTTCACCCTGACCCTGGCCGGCATCGCGGGTCTGATCGTGGCCATCGGTATCACCGCGGACTCCTTCGTCATCTACTTCGAGAGACTCCGGGACGAGGTCCGCGAGGGCCGCAGTCTGCGGTCGTCGGTGGAGACCGGCTGGGCTCGCGCGAAGCACACCATCATCGCGGCCGACTCGATCTCGCTGCTGGCGGCGATCGTGCTCTACATCCTCGCGGTGGGCGGCGTGAAGGGCTTCGCGTTCACGCTCGGCCTGACCACCCTGATCGACCTCCTGGTGGTCTTCGTCTTCACCAAGCCGATCGTGACGCTGCTGGCCCGGACGGACTTCTTCGGACACGGACACAAGCTGTCCGGTCTCGACCCCGAACACCTCGGCGTGGAGCGGCTGCCAGGGCAGCTGAAGCCGTCCGCGCGGCCGGCCAAGAAGTCGACACCTAAGCCCGTCGGAGGGGAGGTCTGATGTCGAAGCTCGGATCCATCGGTGCCCGGTTGCACCGCGGCGAGGTTTCCTACGACTTCATCGGCAAGCGAAAGCTCTGGTTCACCATCTCGCTCGTCGTGGTCGCGATCTCCCTGATCGGGCTGTTCACTCGCGGACTGGCCCTCGGTATCGAGTTCAAGGGCGGCGTCGAGTACCAGACCAACGTCAACGTCACCTCCTCGACCGTGCAGACCTTCACCGACGCGGTCAAGGCGACCAATGCCAAGAACCTGGGTGACCCCATCGTCACCATCGTCGGTGGCAACAAGGTCCGGATCCAGACCCGGCCGCTCGCCCAGGACGACGTCACCAAGGTGAAGGCCGCGATCGCCAAGCAGGCCGGCGTCTCCGTCGACGCGGTGAACAGTTCGCAGATCGGCGCCTCGTGGGGTGGTCAGATCGCGAACAAGGCGATCATTGCGCTGATCGTCTTCCTGTTCCTGGTGTTTTTGGTGATCTGGATCTACTTCCGAGAACCGAAGGCCTCGATGGCCGCCATCCTCGCGCTGATTCACGACGTACTGATCACCGTCGGCGTCTACGCGCTGGTCGGGTTCGACGTCACCCCGTCGACCGTGATCGGCGTACTGACGATCCTCGGTTACTCGCTGTACGACACGGTCGTCGTCTTCGACAAGGTGCGGGAGAACACCCGCGGCATCACCGCTTCGAACCGCTACACCTACAGCGACGCGGCCAACCTGGCCGTCAACCAGACCATCGTGCGGTCGATCAACACCACGTTGATCGCGCTGCTGCCGGTCGGCTCGATCCTGGTGGTCGGTACCTGGGTGCTCGGGGCCGGTCCGCTCAAGGACCTGTCGCTGGCGCTCTTCGTCGGTATCGCCGTGGGTGCCTACTCGTCGATCTTCATCGCCCCGGGACTGCTGGCCACCTTCAAGGAGCGCGAGCCGGGCATGCAGGCCCTGCGTCGCCGGGTGATTGCGAAGCGGGCCGGCCAGGGTGTCACCACGACACCCTCCGGTACGCCGGTGGCGGTCGCGGCCGGCGCGGGTGGCACTGGCGCCGGGGATGCCGCTGCCGCGGTGCGCAAGGAACCTCGCAAGCAGGACCGCCTGTCCAGTGGCTCCCCGGTGAGCTCGAGCCGGCCGATCAAGTCGACCAGTTCCGCCGGACGGCCCCAGCCGAGCCGGAAGCCGCGATCCAAGCGCGGTAAGTGAGCCGGCCGGTGCGTTCCCTGGACGAGGTGCTCAAGGCCGGTATCCGCGACATCCCGGATTACCCGCAGGCGGGGGTGATGTTCAAGGACATCACCCCGCTGCTGGCGGATCACAGCGGCTTCGCCCAGGTGGTCGAGGCCCTGGCCGACTCGGGCCGGGACTCCGACGGCACCACGGTGGTCGACAAGGTGGTCGGGATCGAGGCCCGCGGCTTCATCCTCGCCGCGCCGGTCGCGCTCGCTCTCGGTGCGGGCTTCGTCCCGGTCCGCAAGCAGGGCAAGTTGCCCGCGGCCACCTACGAGGAGTCGTACTCGCTGGAGTACGGCGAGGCCACCATCGAGGTCCACCAGGACGCATTCGAGCCTGGTGACCGGGTGCTGGTGATCGACGACGTCCTGGCCACCGGTGGCACGATCGAAGCCTGCCTGCGGCTGGTACGACGCTGTGGCGCGACGGTGGTGGGCACGACGGTGCTGCTCGAGTTGTCCTTCCTGCCGGGCCGCGAGCGGCTCGCGGGGGAGAAAGTGACCGCGCTCGTCACTGTCTGAAGTCGACAGGCTGCTTCTGACTCCAGTCCGGAGCTGCCGTCGGCGTGTTGTCCACAGGCCGTTCGGCCCTGCTGGCGCGTTCCCCCTAGACTGGTGGTCTGTCAGCGGAGGGATACAACGTGGGCGAAGACCCGGCGATGACTTCAGCGGTACCTGCCGTCGTGCCGCATGAGCCTCCGCGGCCGCCCGCGAGCCGCCCGGTGGTCAGTCCTTCGCCGTCTCCTGCCGCCGTCGCCGCACCGCCGTCAACCCCGCCGCAGCGGATCGCCCCGGCGCGGGTCCGGGCCCGGCTGGCCCGCCTCGGCGGCACCCGGCACCCGAACCGGGCGCCGATGCTGGAGCCGCTCTTCCGGGTGGTCCGGGCGACCCACCCCAAGGCCGACCTGGCGATCATCGAGCGTGCCTACCGGACGGCTGAGAAATACCACACCGGCCAGCTCCGCAAGAGCGGCGACGCGTACATCACGCACCCGCTCGCGGTGGCCACCATCCTGGCCGAGCTGGGCATGACCGCGCCGACGCTGTGTGCCGCGCTGTTGCATGACACGGTCGAGGACACCGACTACACGATCGACGAGCTGAAGAAGGACTTCAGCGAGGAGATCGCGATGCTGGTCGACGGCGTGACCAAGCTGGACAAGGTCAAGTACGGCGAGTCCGCCCAGGCCGAGACGATCCGCAAGATGGTCGTCGCGATGGCCAAGGACATCCGGGTGCTGGTGATCAAGCTCGCCG
>JAWWOY010000586.1:0-3193 GCA_033851195.1 Kribbellaceae bacterium
GCGGGTCGGTGAGCCAGCGGACCTCCGTGGCGCCACCGTGGCCGTGGACGGCGAGAACCGCTTCGAGCCCGCCCTCCCAGGCCGAGGTGGCCGGCCACTGGCCCCACCAGCGCAGGGACACCGCGCCGTCGGACCACACGACGCCCTCGGCCACCGTGCCGGTACCGCTCACTCCGGACACGTCGGCGTGCCGGACCAGATGGAAGAGCCTCGGCTCCCGCTGCGTCGCGTTCTGTCGGTTCACCCTTGAAGCGTCACCGGCGCGCTCCGCGACCACCAGGTGTGATCTGTGGGCTGTCCGAACAGCCCACAGACCTCTACTGAGGAGGTTCAAGCCCTGAGCAGGTTCAAGGCTGCCGCTGTGTCGTGTTCTGTCGGTAGGCCCTTGTAGCGTCATCGGTGCGCACCGCAACCACCAGGCGCGATCAGTGGGCCGGCCAGTCCGGCCCGCACCTCGAGCGGGGAGGAATCCTGTGGCTGAGGCGGCGTTCGGAGTGGAGTTGAGGCGGTCCCGGCAGGCGGCTGCCCTGAGCCTGCGGCAGCTCGCGGTCCGGGTGGGATACGACCACAGCTACCTGTCCCAGGTGGAGCGTGGGCAGCGGCCAGGGTCCCCGCACCTGGCTGAGCTGTGCGACCGCGCGCTCGGGACCGGATCTGCCTTGGCGGCCGCCTACGAGCGGGCCCATCCTGTCCTGGTCCCGGCCGCAGGATTCGCCTCCGGGCCGGGCACGCTGGAGGCCACCCGGCACGGCCTGGCGGGCTCGTTCGGGCAGGTGCCGGCCACGGACGAATGGGCTGCCGTTATTGCGACCTACTCCCGCGATTTCGCCATCACGGCACCAGCCGACCTACTGCCCGAGCTGACGGCCGACGTCGAACTGCTCCGCGCTGCCGCCGGGAGTTCCGAGGCGCCGGCAACTCTCGCTGTGTCGGCTGCCGAGCTGGCCATGGTGTTGGCACTGACCCTTGCGAGTCTCGGCAAGGGGCGCGCAGCTTGGCGCTGGTGGCGGACAGCTCGCGACACCGCCGACAGCTCCGGTGACGTGGCCACTCGCAGCTTGGCGCGAAGCCTTGAGGCGATCCATGGTCTCTACGAGCGTCCCCCTCGGCAGGAGTTGCTGGAGATCGCCGATCAGGCTCTTGCCCTGACGGACCGGCCGGACCGGATTGCGCATGCACTAGCCGCCCGTGCGCAGGTGCTGGCCATGTTCGGCCGGGCAGAAGAGGCGCGGCTCGCCCTGCAGGAGTCCGTTGCCGTCACAGCCGGTCTCCCTGTCGAGGTGCTCAGTGACACCTCGCTGTTTGGCTGGCCGGCGTACCGGGTGCAATGTGTGGGCAGCTTCATATACAGCTCGGTCGGCGACACGGCAGCGGCGTACGAAGCACAGGACCGCGCCTTCGACCTCTGCCCGGCCGAGTATCTTCGAGACCGCGCCGAGCTCCAACTGCAGCGCGCGCATTGCCTGGTCCAGGACGGCGAGGTTGCTGCCGGACTGGCAACGGCGATGCGCGTACTGGTCGAGTTGCCGGGCCACTGCCACACGGAGTTCGTGTACGCCGCCGCCGGGCGCGTGCTGTCCGTCGTACCGGCTGTGGACCTGGGCCGTCCGGCGGTCCGGGACTACCGCGAGCTGGTGGTGCGCAGGCTGTACCAGCAACGCTGATAGCTCGCACTGTGGGCAGTGGGTCGAGGTCCGATGGTCCGCAGCGGTAGCGTGCCGGGACAGACAGGTACTAGACGGGAGCAGCAGTGGCAGACGCGTGGAACTTCGAGGTCGAGTTGCGAAGCGACCCGGCGACCGACGGAGCTCGGACGGCTGTCCTGGCCAAGCCTGGGTTCGGCCAGTCCTTCACCGACCACATGGTGCTTGCCACCTGGACCACCGACCGCGGCTGGCACGACCAGAGGGTGCTGCCGTACGGGCCACTCAAGGTGAGTCCGGCCGCAGCCGTGCTGCACTACGCGCAGGAGATCTTCGAGGGGCTCAAGGCCTACCGGCACGAGGACGGCTCGGTGTGGGCGTTCCGGCCCGAGGTCAATGCGACCCGCTTCGGTCGCAGCGCCAAACGGCTCGCCCTGCCTGAGGTGCCACCGGAGGACTTTGTGGCCTCCCTGCGGGCTCTCGTCACCGTCGACGAGGCCTGGGTCCCGCCAGCCGGCGACGGAGAGACCAGCCTGTACCTACGGCCGTACATGATCGCCACCGAGGCAGCGCTGAGCGTACGCCCGGCTCGCGAGGTCCTGTACGGCGTCATCGCGTCGCCGGCCGGGCCCTACTTCGAAACCGGACCCAAGCCGGTCTCGATCTGGCTTTCCACCACGTCGATCCGCGCGACTCCGGGTGGCACCGGTGCGGCCAAGTGCGGCGGGAACTACGCCGCGAGCTTGGCTGCCCAGGCAGAAGCGATCGCCAACGGCTGCGAACAGGTCGCCTTCCTCGATGCGGTGGAGCGCCACTGGATCGAGGAGATCGGCAGCATGAACCTGTTCTTCGTGCACGCGGACGGCCGGATCGACACCCCGGAACTGTCCGGCTCGATCCTGGCCGGTGTCACCCGCGCCTCCGTGCTGGAACTGGCGGCCGACCTCGGCCACAAGGTGGAGGAGCGCCGCATCTCCGCAGACGAGTGGCGCGACGGTCTGCGCAGCGGTGACATCACCGAGGTGTTCGCCTCCGGCACAGCCGCGGTGATCACTCCGATCGGGCGGCTCGCCTGGGATGGCGGCGACCTCACCATCGGCGACCATTCAGTCGACTACGGCGTCGGTCCGACCACCGCCGCGATCCGCCGCTCTCTGCTCGACCTTCAGTACGGCCGCACCGAGGACACGCGCGGTTGGCTCACGCGCCTGGCTTGAGCCGGACCGCCACCACTCACCAAGCCAGGTTCAGCCCGTCCACGATGGTCGGCTGAGCGTGAATTGGTCGCGGCGCTTGGTTTTGGTGAGTGCCGGGTGTCCGTTCATCCGGCTAGGTTGGGCGCATGGCAGCGTCGAAGGCGGCTAAGGCGAAGACTCCGGCGATCGAACTGGAGGTCGGGGGTCGCACAGTGCGGATCTCCAACCCGGACCGGGTGTACTTCCCGGCCAGGGGTGAGACCAAGCTCGACCTGGTCAATTACTACCTGTCTGTCGGTGACGGCATCGTTCGCGCCCTGCGGGAGCGGCCTTGCATGTTGCACCGGTTCCCCT
>JAWWOY010000987.1:0-2525 GCA_033851195.1 Kribbellaceae bacterium
GAACAGGTCTTCGGGCAGTCGCCGGCCGCCTCGACCGAGGACGTGGCGAAGCTCGCCGGCGTCGGCATCGGCACCGTCTTCCGGCATTTCCCGACCAAGGCCGAACTGCTCGAGGCAGTGCTGACGCTGCGGCTCGAGCAGCTCCGGGACCGCGCCCGAGAGCTTGCCGATAGCAACGACCCGGGCAAGGCCTTCTTCGGTTTCTTCGGCCAGGTGGTTTCCGAGGCGGCGTCGAAACTGGCCATCGGCGACGCCCTCAGCGAAGCCGGCGGAGCGGTCAGCGCCGAAGCGAAGGACGCGGGCTCCGGGCTGCGCGAGGCCTTCGATGCGTTGCTGGAACAAGCCCAGCAGGCCGGCGCCGTACGGGCGGATGCGGCCCTGCCGGAGGTGTACGCGCTACTGATCGGAGCCTCCCGCGGCGCCATCGCGGCCGGTCTCGAACCAGCCGTCCGCGACCGCATGCTCGCCCTCGTTTACGACGGCCTGCGCCCGGGCCGGCGGTGACGGCCGGAGTGCGGCTTCTGGACAGGGGCTAAGCGGTCGTCGGGGCACGGCGTCGGCGGCGTGCACGGCTGCGTGCGTTAAGAAGACACGCAACGACCAGCGCCAGGATGGCCAGCCCGACCGCGACGTACATCCATGGCTGCCAGGAGAAGCCGGTGCGCACCGGGGCCGACGTTCCGCTGTCGGGAAAGGTGATCGTCGCTCCGGCTGTGTGCTCCACCAGCCCGCTGCGCAAGGTGAGCTGGGCCTTCCAAGGCCCGGCCGGCAGCCGTGCGTCGAGGGCGATCGTGACCGCCTCCGATGCACCGAGGGTCAGCGTGGTGCCGAGACTGGCGCGGAACGGACCGGCGCGGAGCCCGCCCGGTCCGTCCTTCAGGCTCAAGGTCCCGCCCATGTCGAGGGCGCGCCCGCCCGTATTGCGGACCCGCGCGACGACCGCCGGGACTCCGGCGGCCGAGCGCTGGGCGGCCAGGGACTCGATCGCGAAGTCCGCAGCTGGTGCTCCTCCCGGCCCGACGGACAGGTAGAGACGGATGCCGACCCTGCTGACGTCGACCACGCCGCCGCCCTTGACGGCCGGCGATCGCGTTTCGGCCCAGACGACGGCGTACCGCTCCCCCGGGGACGCATCGCGCGGAACTGCCACCGTCACGGTGGCGGTCATCCGGCCGTCATTCGCGAGGTCGAATTTGCCCGGAGCGACCGCTGTCCAGGTGGACAGCTCGTTCGGTGTGTGTCCGTCGGCTCCTCGGAAGGAGCCGCTCGTGATGGCCGCGGCGGCCGGGTAGACAAGCCCTTGGACTCTCCCGGGCACGGTGCTGCTGACCTCGATGCGGCGGTGGATCACCGTTCCGGGTGCAAGGTGATCCACGATGTACAGCAATGCTCGAGGATCCTTGCCGGCCGAGACCGGCGCATCGACGAGCCGTACCCCGATCGCGCCCTTGTCGGCTGTCTGATGCGACCGGGGGGTCGTTGTGGTCGCGCCGGCGGGCGCGACCATCACGACGGCGAGGGCGAGGACCGCCAGACGACCGCGCAGCCGCCCCCGCCCCATCGGACTAGAGGGCCGAGTGCGTGATCGTGGCCGAGTAGGTGGCGGCGGCCATTCCTCCGGGGACGGTGACGTTGATCGTCGGGTTCCAGGTCGCCGAGTTGTCACCTGTGATGCCAGTAGCCGTCACCACAGGGGAGACCGCGACGATGTTGCTCGGATTGTTCGCTGTGTAGGTCGCGGTGCCCACCTGGGTGATCGTCCCGGCCGTGTAACCGATCCCTGTGGCGGGAATCGCCGGTCCCGTAGTCGGGGTGAACGCGGTCGAGATGACGCTCGCGACCCAGCCAGATCCCGCCGCGGAACTGCGCGCGTCGCTCACCTGCACCTGGCCCAGCGTGCCGGAGATCGTTCCACCGCCCACGGTGTTGGCGCGGCTCCCGAGGCTGGCGATGGCGCTCGGCGCGGTGAGCGAGAGGACTCCGCCGGTCACTGTCAGCGTCGCCGCGCTGGTGGTGTCTGGGGGCGGTGGGGGCGGCGCTGCTGCGGCCGGCAGAGTCAGGCTCAACAGGAGCGCGCCGGCGGCGGCGGCGACGAGGAGTCGGCTGGTTCGTAACACGGTCAGTGATCGGGTCGGAATCATGACGGGTCCTCTTTCAGGTTGGATCGAGGGAGGAACCGTCGAGCCTTGTTGACCGAGAGGGCCGTTTTGCCGGTCCGTTCCCCGAGCCAGGCGTCTCCTCGGGAAGCTTGCCTCACTGCTCTCACAGAGTAGCACTGTGATTACAGAAAGTAGCAAATGTGACGGCCAGTGCGCTGGATAGAAGTGCACTGAATAGATCAGCGGGCACGTTGGACGCGGCCCTCGTCCCAGACGGGTTCGTCGGATTCGTAGACGCTGCCGTCGCTGCCGAAGACCAGGAAGCGGTCGAAGCCGCGGGAGAACCAACGGTCGTGGGTCACTGCCAGAACGGTGCCGTCGAAGGCGTCCAGGCCCTCCTCCAGCGCCTCGGCGGACTCGACGTCC
>JAWWOY010000991.1:0-4928 GCA_033851195.1 Kribbellaceae bacterium
GCCGACAAGGAGGGCTTCCTGCGCAGCGGCCGGTCGCTGATCCAGACCATCGGCCGTGCCGCGCGGAACGTGTCCGGCGCCGTCTTCATGTACGCGGACAAGATCACCCCGTCGATGGAGATGGCGATCGAGGAGACCAACCGCCGCCGGGCGGTGCAGGTCGCCTACAACACCGAGCACGGGGTCGACCCGCAGCCGCTGCGCAAGCGGATCGCGGACATCACCGACATGCTGGCCCGCGAGGACGCCGACACGGCCGAGCTGCTCGGCAGTGGCCGGACACAGAGCCGGGGCAAGGCACCGGTGCCGGCCGCACTGGCCAAGGGCAAGGCGGGGGAGAAGGCCAAGGAACTGGCCGGCGGGCTGCCGTCGTCCGACCTGGCCGACCTGATCCAGCAGCTCACCGACCAGATGCACAACGCGGCCGCCGAGCTACAGTTCGAGGTCGCGGCCCGCTACCGTGACGAGATCTCGGAACTGAAGAAGGAGCTCCGCCAGATGGTCCAGGCTGGAGCCAAATAGGCGGAGCCAAATAGGGGGTAGCGATGTTGGATCACCTGTCGGTGCAATGTGACGACTTGGTGGCGAGCAGGCTGTTCTACGAGCGTCTGCTCGAGCCACTGGGCGTGACCGTGGCGATGGACTTCGGCGATGTGCTGGGACTGGCGGGGCCGGACGGCATGCCGCGGTTCTGGCTGGGGCTGGCGCAGGGCGGGGTGCAGCGCGAGATCCACGTGGCTTTCGCCGCGCCGGACCGCGCCGCGGTCGACAAGGTGTACGCCGTCGCCCGTGAGCTGGACGCGGAAATCCTGCACGAACCGCGCGAGTGGCCCGAGTACCACCCGGGCTACTACGGCGTCTTCGTCCGCGACCCCGACGGCAACAACGTCGAGGCCGTGAGCCACCAGTAGCGCGGCTGATGAGACTCGAATCGCGCGAGTTGCTGGAGCACTGTCTGGCCAAGCCGGGGGCGTGGCAGGACGAGCCGTGGGAGGGGGACGTGGTCGCCAAGGTGAGCGACAAGATCTTCGCGTTCCTCGGCGGCGGTCAATCGATCGGCATCAAGTGCGGCAAAAACCGCGACGAGGCGGACGAACTGATCGCGAGCTATCCGGACGACGTCTCGGTGATGGCCTACATCGGCCGCTCGGGCTGGAACACCGTCCGGCTGGGCGGCAAGGTGCCGGACGACGAGATCCTGGAGCTGGTCGATGCGTCGTACCGGACGGTGGTGGCGAAGCTGCCAAAGTCCCGTCGTCCGCCAAGCTCAACCTGACTACGCAGGCGAGTTATTCCTGAGCCAGGCGTGACAAGTCCGACAGCCGGAATAGGTGTCCTCGATTTGGATACTGAGTCACTGTGTGGTCAGAATGGGCTCAGTGAAGGGGAGTATTCCTTTCGCGGCGGTATCGTCACCACGGTGAGGGGTTCTGCTCCTGATCCGGTGCCGCCGGCCAGGCCCGTCTGATCGCGCCAGGTGGAAGAGACCTTCGGAGTCCGTCTTCCAGCTGCGCTCCGGAGGTTCCTGTGCTCGTTCATGATTACGTCTGGTTCGTCACCGTCGGGTTGTTGCTCGCCTTGTTGGCGTTCGACGTGTTCATCATCGGCCGCCGCCCACATGAGCCGTCCACCAAGGAGTCGGCGACCGCGATCATTTTCTACGTCGCGCTGGCGGTCATCTTCGGCCTCGGCGTCTGGTACTTCGCCGGCGGCCGCTATGCGGGTGAGTTCTACGCCGGCTGGCTGACCGAGTACAGCCTGAGTGTGGACAACCTGTTCATCTTCCTGATCATCATGGCCAGGTTCCAGGTGCCCAGGAAGTACCAGCAGACAGCCCTGCTGGTCGGCATCATCCTGGCGTTGTTCTTCCGCGGCATCTTCATCGCCGTCGGCGCGGCCGCGATCAACGAGTTCTCCTGGGTCTTCTACCTCTTCGGTGCGTTCCTGGTCTACACCGCGGTGAACCTGGCGACGCATCGCCAGGACGACGACGAGGAGTACAAGGAGAACGCGGTCATCCGGTTCGCCAGGCGCCGGCTGAAGGCGACCGACGAGTACAACGGCGTCAAGCTGACCGTGGTGCAGAGCGGCAAACGCCTGATCACGCCGATGGCCATCGTCATCATTGCCCTGGGTACCACCGACCTGCTGTTCGCGCTCGACTCGATCCCCGCGATCTATGGTCTGACCGAGGAGCCGTTCCTGGTCTTCACCGCGAACGTGTTCGCGCTGATGGGTCTACGCCAGCTCTATTTCCTGCTCGGCGATCTGCTGCGCCGGCTCGTCTACCTGTCACTCGGCCTGTCCGTCATCCTCGCCTTCATCGGCGTGAAGCTGGTGCTGCACGCGATGCACCAGAACGATTTGCCCTTCATCAACGGTGGTGCTCACATCAGCTGGGCGCCGGAGATCCCGATCTGGGTCTCGCTCGGCGTGATCATCCTGACACTGGGCGTCACCACCCTGGCCAGTCTCCGCAAGTCCCGGGTCGACGCAGCCGACGGCAGCACCCCTGTGGTCGAGACCAACGGGAAAGCCGAGACCAACGGGAAGGTCGAGACCAACGGAGAGGTCGAGAGGAGCGAGGCGGCTCAGGCGGGCGGAGGCGAGCTCGACGAGGCCACAATGGCCGAGATCGAGAAGATCGAGACCGACCCGTCGGCGAAGCCTTTCAAGAACTTCTAGTCAACCGGCCGGGGCCGGGTCAGAGCCGGCCGACGGCGACCAGGGTCTCGCTCCGTTCCGGCAGCAGCGGCTCGTTCTCCAGCAGCTTGCCGGTCTCTGAGGCGTGCAGCATGCCCCCAGCCGAGACGAACCCGACGTGGTGCACGACCTTGTCCGGCCGGGCGAAGAAGTAGAGATCGCCCGGCCGGGCCTCCTCCACAGGGACATGCTCGAACGCGTCGCACTGATCGTGCGCGTCGCGGGGGATTCGCTGTCCAAGTACCCGGCTGACCACGTGTACCAGCCCGGAGCAGTCCAGCCCGTACGACGACGTACCGCCCCACAGGTACTCCAGCCCCAGGAACTGCGAGCCAACGCGGATCCGGTCCTCCGCCACAGCCGGGGCGTCCATCGCGCGCAGGGCGTCATCGGCAAGCCATCCGTCAGCACCATCCGGCAGCGCGACCCGGGTGTACCCGTCGGTGTGGTCGATGGACGCGAGCACAGTCCCGAAGGACAGCTCGATGATCGGCGGAGCACCGGGCTCAGCAGTCAGCGAGGCAGACGGCACGGCCACCGCGACCGGCCCAGTCGCGCTACCGGGCAGTTCACCGAGATGGCTCGACGGCACCCAGCCGGGATAGCCGAGCTCGTCGGTCGACGACGGCTGCCAGGGTGCGAGGATCTCGGACCAGCCGTTCCGCTCCGAACGCACGATCACTGGTTCGCCGAACAACAACTGGGTCAGGGTCCGGCCGTGTAGTCCGAGGCGGGTCTCGGTGTCCATGGACCTAGCCCAGCCGGTCACGTCGGGTGCGGCGGTGATCGCAGCGGCGTCGATGTCGCGCGGTGCGTCAGGCGAGGACCAGACGGTGCTGACCGGAACTTTGGTGGCGGCTAGCTTCATGCGGACAAGCCTGTCACGCCAAGCCCAGGAGACGGAGGCAGGTGGATCACCGGCCCGTCGTACCGGATGCCGCCGAGCACCGGCGATTCCTTCAGCCACCAGGCTGCGTCCAGGTCCGTGACCGCGGTGGTCGGGTACGCCGCGACCAGGGCGGCTGCAGCGCCGACGCCGACCTGACTCTCCATCATCGAACCGACGACCGTGCCGAGGCCGTACTCATGTGCGAGTTCCAGCAGTGTGCGTGCCGTGCTCAGGCCGCCGCACTTGGCGAGTTTCACGTTCACCAGGTCCGCCGCGCCGTGCCGGATCACCGCCACCAGGTCGCGGACGCCGTACACGCATTCGTCGGCGAGGATCGGGGTGCTGACCCGGTCGGTGATCCAGGCCATGCCCTCCAAGTCGGGGGCGGGGACGGGTTGCTCGACCAGTTCGATGTCGCAGCCGGCATCCTCCAGCGCGCGGATGGCGGTGACCGCGTCGCGGCGGCTCCAGCCCTGGTTCGCGTCGAGCCGGATCCGCGGGTCGGGTCCGACCGCTTCCCGGATCCGGCGAACGCGAGTGAAGTCGGCCTGCGCGTCGCCGGTCCCGACCTTGACCTTCAGTACGTCGAACCCGTCGGCGATCCGGTCGATCGCGGCCGAGACGAGCGACTCGGGATCACCGGCGGACAGGGTGACGTCGGTGCGCACGGAGTCGACGGTGGAGCCGAGGAAGCCGTGCAGGGTCTGCCCCCGGCGCCGCGCGGCCAGATCATGCAGCGCCACATCGACGGCGGCCTTGGCTCCGTAGTTCCGGGCCACAGCGTGCTGGACCCGGCGCAACGCCTCGGTCAGATCGTCGGGTCCGAGACCGCGCAGCGCATCCGTGATCGGGCCTTCGACGCAGGCCTTGGCACCGGCCAACGACTCGCCGGTGACCTGCCAGATCTGCGGCGCTTCACCCCACCCGCTCAGTTCGCCGTCACTGAGTTCGACCAGCAGCGAGTCCGCCCGGGTCGCCGTCCGGAGCGCGGTGACGAACGGCGTGTGCAGTGGTGCCGAGACCAGCCGGGTCTTGATCACCAGGTTCACCGGAGGCTCACCGGAAGCTCACCGGACCGCCTCCAGGTTCTGGCGGTTGTCCCAGGCGGTGGCGGCGATGCCCGCGATCACCTTCTGCGCGTCCGCGCCCGGCAACTCGGACGTGGTGCACACGGCGAGCACGAAGGCCTCGGCGTCCGGCGGGCGGACTATGCCACCGTCATGCCGGATCCGGGTGTCCCAGCCGTTCTTGTGCTCGACCCGGGTACCGCTCGGAACGCCGGCCGGGATCTCCCCGTTCCACTGGTTGGCCGCGAGCAGATCGCGCAGATAGTCGC
>JAWWOY010000997.1:0-9756 GCA_033851195.1 Kribbellaceae bacterium
CTGCCGCCTGGCCGGTGGCGTCGATGCTGGACGGCTTGATGTACGACCGGGTCGCCGGTGCGGGCATGACTCTGTCGGACGCCGAGTTCGAGGCCGGCGTACGCCGAAGTGTGAAGGCCGTTCTGTCGGGCCTGCTTCATCACCCGACGTGACTCAAGCTACTCAGAGTCGATGGGTGAACGCGACGAAGGTGAAGTAGGCGACGCCGATCACCATGCCCAGGTGACCGAGGACGGACAGGCCCGCCCCCTCACCCCACGCATCGGCCGCCTTGTCCTCCGAGTGTCGGCCGCCGCTGGGCAACCAGCGGGCCAGCAGCAACAGCCCGACGATCGACAGCAACCACCAGGCGACCAGCGCGACGAACGCTATCTCCTGCCGGGTGGTGACGAGGGCGACGATCCAGAGTCCGAGGGCGGCGATCCCGACGACCGTGTGGACGCGTACCAGAGCCGAGGAATACGCGGCCACGCCGCTGGCGCGTACGGTCTCGCCCGCGCCACGGCCACCGAGACGGACCCGGGTCAGCAGTACGACGACTGCACCCAGGGCGGTCAGGAACCAGGTAACGTTCGACCAATCCACGGCGCAGATCCTTCCCCCACCAGGACGGCTGCGAACCGTGCTCGATGAACTCGACCATCCGATCCCGCCCGAACAGCGCGACGAGCCGGTGCAGTTCCTGCGCCCTTTGTGGCGTCGACCAGCGCGGCGCTCGGGCATACTACCGCTTGTGGATTGCCGACAAGACCGCCCACAGCATCGGTCAGTCGCGGGCCTCCGAAACCGCGACGTGCCGGCCGACTTCGGTTAAGAAGGCGGCCGGCACGGTTCTCACGCTGGTCCGGGCCGGATCCGGCCCGGTGGTCAGCTCACTGTGGTCTGACCGTCGACCTATTACCCCCGGCTCGGAAGTTGTTGCCCTGGTACCCGCGGATCACGACTCCTGCATGCCGGAACCGGTCCCGCCCGGAGGCGTAGTTCCCTGGCCATTCTGGTTCTGGGGAAAACGCTGCGGCCGCCCACCTTGGCCGGGCTGGAAGCCCTGACCGGGCTGGCCTTGGCCGGGCTGGAAGCCCTGACCGGGCTGGCCTTGGCCGGGCTGGAAGCCCTGGCCTGGCTGGGTGCCGCCCTGCTGGGCGCCTTGGCCCTGCTGCGGGACCTGACCCTGCTGGACCTGGCCCTGCTGGGGGACCTGGCCCTGCTGCTGGGGGACCTGGCCCTGCTGCGGGACCTGGCCCTGCTGGGGAACCTGGCCCTGCTGGGGAACCTGGCCCTGCTGGGGACCCTGGCCCGGCTGGGTGCCCTGGCCGGGCTGGAACCGGCCTGGACCGCCGAACTGCCCCGGGTCGGTCGATCCCGAGTTGCCCGAGGCGTGTCCGACCGCCATTCCGCCCAGGAAGGCCAGCACCGCCAGGATCGTTCCGGCGCCGGCCATGACCAGGCCGCTCGGCTTCCCGCTCACCGCCGCCCTGGCACGCGCGCCGGCAGACTGGACCCGACCCGGGTCAGGCTGACCCGGGTGGCCCTGCTGACCCAGCGGACCCGGCTGACCCACCGGGCCCGGCTGACCCGGCTGCCCCACCGGACCCGGCTGACCCACCGACCCCGGGTGACCCAGCGGACCTGGCTGACCCACCGGACCGGGGTGACCCGGCTGACCTGGGTGGGCGGCTTGCCTGGCTGCCTGCCACTGCTGCTCGGTCGGCGTGGTGTCATGCGTCATATCGCTTGCTCCGATTCTTCTCGTAGTCAGGTCGGCTCAGCCGGTGGTGAGGTCATAGACGGTGCTGTTGCCGACGGTCTGCGCCTTGAAGTTCTGCTGCACCCAGGTGGCAATGCCGCTCGACTTCTCACCATCCCCGCCGCCGCCCAGCCCACCGCGGCCAGTGGCGCCGATGAAGTAGTGGACCTTGCCCTGAGCAACCAACTGCTGGAACTCGGACAGCGTCGGCGCCGGGTCCGTTCCGTTGAAGCCGCCGATCGCCATCACCGGGACCTTGGCCGCGATCTGCACCGGTGCGGCGGCGTTGGCCGTGACCGCCGCAGCCGCCCACGTGTAGCCCTTCGCACCCTGCTGGAGCATCGTGATCAGGTCGCTCGACACTTGGCTGATACCGCCACCGCCGAGGAATCCGCCGCCGCCCATCCCGCCGCCGCGTGGGGCTCCACCCGTACCGGTGCCGGGGGCGCCGTTCCCGGTCGCCTGGCCGGGACGTGCGCCCATCCCGCCGCCGGGGCCGCCGGGGCCACCGCCGCGTCCGCCCATACCCATGCCGCCCACCGGGCCGGCCGCGGGTAGTGCACCCGTGTGCGCCGTGCTGATCGTGTCGACCGAGTACGCCGCAGGGCCGGCCAGCGCGCTCACCGTCAACAATGCGGCTGCGAATAGCCCGGCCTGACGGATCGTCGTACTGCGGCCCTTGACTTCTGGCAGGACCAGGATCAGGCCGGCCGCAAGTACTCCGAGGATCAGTACGACCCAGCGCAGCCACGGCTGAAAAGTCGGAGTCGCGTTCAGCAGGCCGAAGCTCCAGCCGGCCGTCAGCAAAGCGCCGCCGGCAAGTGTGGCGCGGGGCAACAATTCCTGGCGGCGACGCCAGAGCACCATTGCCGCTGCGCCGACCAGGGCGCCGACAGCGGGAGCGAGCGCCACCATGTAGTAGCTGTGAATGATGCCGTGCATGTAGCTGAAGACCAGGCCCGTGACGAGCAGCCAGCCGCCCCAGAGTACGGCGAAGGCGCGGGTCTTGTCGGTGCGGGGCGCGCGTCCGGCAGCGACCACCAGAACCACGATCGCCAGCAGCGCGGCGGGCAGCAACCAGCTGATCTGGCTGCCGAACTCGCCACCGAACAGCCGCTGCAAGCCGGTCGCACCACCCCAGCTGCGGTTGCCGATCCCACCGCCGACCGAGCCGGCCTCGTTACCGGTCAAGCGGCCGAGACCGTTGTAGCCCAGGGTGAGTTCCAGGATGCTGTTCGTCGACGAGCCACCGATCCAGGGACGGGCCGAGGCCGGCACCAGTTCGACGATCGCGACCCACCAGCCGGCGCCGAGCACCATCGTCCCGAAGGCCAGCAGGCTGTGCACGATCCGCTTGCCGAGGGCAGGCTTACCCGCGATCAGGTACGCCAGGCCGAAGGCCGGCAACACCAGGAATGCCTGCAGCATCTTCGTCAGGAAACCGAACCCGACCAGCAGACCAGCCAGCGCCATCCACCGGCCGGAACGCTGGACCGAGTCGATCGCCCGGGTCACGGCCCACGCACCTGCCACCAGCAGCAGGATCAGCAAGGCGTCCGGGTTGTTGAAGCGGAACATCAGCACCGCGACCGGGGTCAGCGCCAGCACCGCCCCCGAGAGAAGCGCCGCGTTCGCCGAGAACCAGCGGCGTACCGAGACGTAGACGAAGCCGACGCTCGCCACGCCCATCAGCGCCTGCGGGATCAGCATGCTCCAAATACCGAAGCCGAAGATCCGCGCGGACAGGCCCATCACCCACAACGAGGCCGGGGGCTTGTCGACGGTGATGAAGTTCGAAGAGTCGAACGAGCCGAAGAACCAGGCCTTCCAACTGGTAGAGCCGGCCTGCACCGCGGCCGCGTAGAACTCGTTCGCGTATCCGTTCTTGGAAAGGCCCCACAGGTAGGCGATTGCCGTCAGCAACAACAACCCGACGTACAGGGCACCGTCACGGCCGATCACGTACTGCGTGACCAGGTCGCGGCCCTTGGCGCCGAGCCGATCGGCTCCCAGGGGTGGCGCGCCACTCGTGGTGGTCGGCCTGGTGATTGTGCTCATCAGTTGCTCCGGGTCTGGTCGAGAAGTGCGGCGTCAGCCGCCGGGCGTTCGAAGTCGGGCAAGGTGGGCGCTTCGTCGTCGAAGACCCAGCTCTGGAAGAGGCTGAACCGCACCACCGTAGCGGCGAGGTTGGCCACCGTCAGGACGAAGATCTCCAACCCTCGCGCCGGTACAGCGACCGCGAGGTGCAGCAGCCAGAGCGACGATGCGGTCAGGGTCCAGCCGATCCCGAAGGTGACCAGTCCACGGAGTTGATGCCGGTTACGGTTCTCCGCGCCCCGGACGCCGAAGGTGATCCGGCGATTGAGGGCTGTGTTGCCGACAGCCGTGATCAGCAGCGCCAGCACGTTTGCCCACTGGGCCTGTACGGCGCCGCGTAACAGCAGGTAGAGCACGACATAAGCGGCTGTACTGAGCACGCCGATCACTGCGAACCGCAGCACCCGGGTTGCGAGCGCCATCTTGGGATCGACGAGCGGCGGCCTTCCATAGGCGGCACGCACCTTGTCCAGCGGGATCCGGCCGCGGGAGAGATCGGTGCCGACCCGGACGATGCCGCGGAGGTCGTCCATGATCGTGCTCGCGATCTTGACCCGCGAATCCAGATCGTCGACCCAGTCGACCGGCACCTCGTGGATCCGCAATCCGGCCCGTTCGGCGAGGACCAGCATTTCGGTGTCGAAGAACCAACTGGTGTCCTTCACCAGCGGCAGCAACTCCGCCGCGACGTCGGACCGGATCGCCTTGAAGCCGCACTGAGCGTCGGAGAAGCGGCTGCCCAGCACACCGTGCAGCAGCAGGTTGTAGGAGCGCGAGATGAACTCACGCTTCGGCCGCCGTACGACCCGGGAGCCGCGGTGGAGCCGGGTGCCGATGGCAACATCACTGTGGCCGGCCAGCAGCGGCGCAACCAGCGGCAGCAAGGCGTTGAGATTTGTCGACAAGTCGACGTCCATATAGGCGAGCACATCCGCGCTGCTCTCAGACCAGACCTGCTTCAGCGCGCGACCCCGGCCTGGCTCCTCGATCCGGACCACCCGGACCCCTGGTAGCTCGGTGGCCAGCAGCCGGCCGATCTCCCAGGTGGCGTCAGTACTGCCATTGTCGGCGATGCAGACCTCGGCCAGAAAGGGGAACGAGCTGTCCAGGAACGCCCGTAACCGCCTGATATTAGGACCGAGGTCGTTCTCCTCATTACGAACGGGTACGACGATCTCGACCCGGGGATGACCTGAAATCTGCATATCACCGATGGTGTCGGCTCAACCTGAACCCACCCCTCGTCCCACCTGGCAGTTTCCTGGCATTCAGTTCTTTACGTACGAAGAAGGTTGTGCTATCAGCTACTTCGGCCGCAACGGGAAGGCTCAGCGCGTACGACGGAGCCAAAGGAGGCCGAGGATGGGGAGCACGAGCGGGACGAAGCCGTAACCCTGGCCGAAGTGGGACCACACCGTCGCGGCCGGGAAGTCACCCGGCGCAGCATAGCTGAAGGCCCCGA
The DNA here is from genome assembly GCA_033851195.1 of Kribbellaceae bacterium. GTDB lineage: Bacteria > Actinomycetota > Actinomycetes > Propionibacteriales > Kribbellaceae > Kribbella. Next base: position 5,304 of record JAWWOY010000997.1, read on the forward strand.
TCCCGACCACGCCGACCAGTTCCACCGCGATGGCTACGGCCGCGACCCGGCGCGAGATGACCGTCGCCCGGGCGAGTGCGAAGGTGGCCGCGCAATAGATGACGGCCGCGACAGCCGACAGCAGGTAGGCGAGCCTGGCCTCGGAGAACTGTGTCGCGATCTGTACGGCGGCCCGCGCGGTCGCCGAGAGCGCGAAAACGCCGTAGACCAGGATCAGTACCCGGCCGGGCCCATGCCTGGTCGCCTCGGCACCGCCCGGCTGGTCCACCTTGTCAGGCTGGTCCAACTTGTGGGGCTGGTCCACTTTGTCCGGCTCGGCCATCAGGCTGTCCAGATGTCGTGCAGGCGGAGTTCGAGCACCGGGATCACCAGGCAGGCGATCGCCAGCGCGCCCGCACCCCAGCGGCTACTCTCGGCCAGTGCCCACAGCGCCGCCAGCGGCAGGATCAGCAGCGAGCCGACCAGGTAGAGGATGAAGACCAACCCGGACACGTGCCGATCGGTGCCGACCAACTCGACGATCCCGGCGACCACCTGGACCACCAAGGCGACCTCGACCACGCCGAGCAGCCCGAGCAACCACCAGTTGATCCGACGGTCCAGGGCGGCCAGCACCCCGGCGAAGACCGCCGCGGCCAGTGAGAGGCCGACCAGCGTCAGCGTGAGCGCATCGATCATGGTGGCTTACAGAATGTCACCCGGCGTGTAGGCCGCCGCTTCCGGGTAGCGCTTGGCCAGCAGATCGACCCGGCGAACCAGTTCGTTGACCTGTGCCACGGCCGCGCCGGTGAAGGACAGTGGCTCGCCGACGATCTCCGTGATCTGCTGCTCGGTCAGACCCAGCCGGCCGTCCTCGCCGAGCCGGCGGAACAGGTCGTTCTCGGTTGACCCCTTGCGCAGATCCAGCGCCATCGCGACGGCGTGCTCCTTGATCACCTCGTGTGCGGTCTCCCGACCGACGCCGTTCTTCACCGCGGCCATCAACACCTTCGTAGTGGTCAGGAAGGGCAGGTATCGCTCCAACTCCCGCGCCACCACCGCCGGGTACACGCCGAACTCGTCCAGCACCGTCAGGAAGGTCTCGAACAGCCCGTCCAGCGCGAAGAACGCGTCCGGCAGCGCAACCCGGCGTACGACGGAACAGAAGACGTCGCCCTCGTTCCACTGATTGCCGGCCAGCTCCCCCGCCATCGAGGCGTAACCGCGCAGGATCACCGTCAGACCGTTCACCCGCTCGCAGGACCGGGTGTTCATCTTGTGCGGCATCGCCGAGGAACCGACCTGGCCCTCCTTGAACCCCTCGGTGACCAGCTCGTGCCCTGCCATCAACCGGATCGTGGTCGCCAGGCTCGAAGGCCCGGCGGCCAGCTGCACCAGGGCCGTGATCACCTCATAGTCAAGCGAGCGCGGGTAGACCTGGCCGACACTTGTCATGACCTGGCGGAACCCCAGGTGCTGAGCGACCTCGGCCTCGAGCCCGGCGAGCAACTTCTCCTGTCCGCCGAACAGGTCGAGCATGTCCTGCGACGTACCGACCGGGCCCTTGATACCGCGCAGCGGGTAGCGGTCGATCAGCTCCTCGAGCCGGGCGATCGCGACCAGCAGCTCATCAGCCGCAGACGCGAACCGCTTCCCCAACGTTGTCGCCTGCGCGGCGACGTTGTGAGACCGGCCTGTCATCACCAGCGCGGCGTACTCCGCGGCCTTCTGACCCAGCTGTACGGCGGTGGCGACGGCGCGGTCCCGGATCAGCTCCAGCCCGGCGCGGATCTGCAACTGCTCGACGTTCTCGGTCAGGTCCCGGCTGGTGAGGCCCTTGTGCACGTGCTCATGCCCGGCGAGCGCGTTGAACTCCTCGATCCGGGCCTTCACGTCGTGCCGGGTGATCCGCTCCCGGGCCGCGATCGAGCTGAGGTCGACCTGGTTCAACACCGCCCGGTAGTCCTGGATCACGCCGTCCGGTACAGCGACGCCGAAGTCCTTCTGCGCGCTCAGCACGGCCAGCCAGAGCTGGCGCTCGAGCACGATCTTGTGCTCCGGCGACCACAGCTCCGCCATCGACGGGCTGGCATAGCGGGCGGCGAGGACATTCGGGATCAGGGGCTTGCTGGAGGTCGGCACGTCCGCCATTGTCTCCCACACCTGGAACGCCGACCCACCCCGCCGGGAGCTCCCTCGGCGGGGTGGGCCGCTGTCTGTCAGCTGACGACGGCACCGTTCCGGTCGTACGCCGTGACAGTGGCCCCGGGAACGCCCTTGCTGTCACCGTCGCCCCAGTACAAGGCGAACCAGCCATTCTTCACCGTGACTTCGTGCTGCTTGCCGTTCACAGCCGTGATCCGGATCCGGGTGATCCTCGGGTCGACCCGACCGCCGCCGGGGTACACCCAGCCCGCGCACTTGCGGGTCGGATCGCCGCACGTCTGGAACCCGGTCATCCCGGTCAGCTCGGCGGGGACTAGCTGCTGCTTGTCCTTGACCGCGATGATTTCCGGCCCGCTCCCCAGCTTGGCCGGGTCCAGGGCCTTGGCGTCGAGCTGGCAGTTCACCACATACTTCCCCGACGGCGACTGAGCGAGCACGCTCGCCCCAACGCCATCGATCCGCTCCGACGCGACCACCTTCCAGTCGGTGAAGTCGTGCCAGAACATCACCGAGCAGTTGTGCAGCATCCCGGTCTGACTGTTCGGCACGGGGTCGCTCGTGGCCAGCTTGATCGCCGCAGCGCTCGGCTTCGAGTCTCCCGGTACCGAGCAGATGGTGGGTGTCCTGCCCGTGGCATCGACGTTGGGAAGTCCGAAACCCGCCCGGTACGCCCGAGAGTGCCTGCTGTCTCCACCCGCTGGGTACTTGGCGCCCGGATACCGCAGCTCGCACCGCCGGATCGCCTCGGGCCAACCCAGGTAGCCGAGCGCGGCATCACCGTGCGCCACCCCCGGCAGCGGCTGGAACATATCCTCGCGGGCCGGGACGCTCACCGCACCGGCCACCGGCGCCTCGCCACTCACGCCGGCGTCTGAGCCCAGGCCTTGCAGCAGTCCCGCTGCCACCACTGCGGCGACCGACGCCGCGACAGCGACTGACGCTCCGGTGGCGATCCGGCGCCGCAGCCTGCGCTTGCGGCCGCGTTGCAGCATCTCCAGGCCGCTGATCGGCCTGTTCGGATCGTTCGCCGCCAGCCTGTGGAGCTGGGCGCCGATCTCCTGGTCGTCGTACATCTGGGTCTCCTTCACGACAGGCGGTCCAACGACCGCGCGCTGTTCATGGCGTGACGGAGGGACTCGAGGCCCCTGGCGGTCTGGCTCTTCACCGTGCCCGGCGAGCAGCCCAGGATCTCGGCGGTCTGCTCGATCGAGAGGTCCTCGTAGAAGCGCAGCACCACGCAGGCCCGCTGCCTTGGCCCCAGCCGGGCCAGGGCCGACCGCAACTCATCCCGGTTGGCCTGGTCTCTGGCGGTGTCCGGGAACTGAGCGTGGTCGGGTGGCTGGTCGGTCGGCACCTCCCGGCGCCAGGGGCGCCGACCGCTGTCCAGAGCCGCGTTGACGACGATCCGGCGGGCGTAAGCGAGCGGGTTGCCGCTGCGGTCCACCTTGGCCCAGGACAGGTACAGCTTGCAGAAAGCGTCCTGGACCACGTCGTCGGCACGATGCCAGTCGCCGCAAACCAGGTAGGCGGTCCGCCGCAATGACCCTGTAGTCGTCTCGACGAACTCGACGTAGTCCTGATCCCGCTTCGTCATCCGTGCCTCCACTCTTCCGTCCCCCTCAATACGGAAGACAGCAACGCCGAAGTTGCATGGGGCCCCTACCGGCTGTGGATCCGGCTGCGCCGCCGTGCGTAATCGTCGGGCCCGCCATGCTCAAAGGACCTATTCGGGTCGAAGGGCCCCTCGATCAGGGACGTTCGCTACGACCGCCGGCGGTGTATGCCGCCGAATACTGCAAGTGACAACTTCAGCTCGACAAGGCAGCCGTTATTGCGGCTGGGAAGGAACTTCTCATGCGCCGCAAGACATTTGACGCGCTGTTGACTTCGGCGGGCCTCGTGCTCGCTGTGGTGCTCGTGATCGCTGGAGGCCTGCTCCTCTGGGCCCACTCATTCGTCAGCGACCAGGTACAGACCCAGCTATCCGCCCAGAAGATCTTCTTCCCCAAGGCCGGTAGCGAGGGCCTCCAGGACCCCGCGATCAAGCCTTACCTGGAAAAGTACGCCGGACAGCAGTTGGTGACGGGCGCGCAGGCGGAGGCCTACGCCAACCACTACATCGCCGTACACGTCGCAGCCTCCAGCGGCGGGCTGACGTACGCCGAACTGTCGGACAAGGCGCGGGCCAACCCGACTGACACCAAGCTTGCCGGGCAGGTTCAGTCGGCCTTCAAGGGCGAGACGCTGCGCGGCCTGCTGCTCAACGCCTACGCATTCGGGAAGATGGGCCAGATCGCGCTCATCGCCG
>JAWWOY010001101.1:0-3802 GCA_033851195.1 Kribbellaceae bacterium
TTGATGGTCTTGGCATCGGCGTCCACCCGCGTCCGACTGACCTTGGCGCCTCGTGAAGTCTTAACGCGTCGGCCTGCATCAACGTAGGACGACAGGGCCTTCCGAAGTGCGCGTGCGTTTACGCTGGTGAGGTCGATCTCGTACACCTGGCCATCGAGCGCAAAGTTGAGAGTCTCGCCCTTACCTGCTGGGATCTCGTCTCCAGTGAGGTCATCGGTCAGTTGCACAACAGTCTTTTGAGACATTCATCGCTCCTACTTCGACACGACACGACTATACAAAACTACGATGCGAACGGGGTCGCAGAACCGGCCTCAAGGACACGGCACAAGGCAGATCCATGTCACCAATACCAAAGACCTCTAACTCTGCACGGAATCGTTCACGAAGGCTGCCATCCAGCAACTTGATCGCCTCGCCATACCACTGCCGGTACTCCACCCGAAGCTCATCAGCCGCAGCTGAAGCTTCTGGATCGTCATCGTTCTGCACTCTCCGAGCCTTCGCGATCATAGCTGGCACTTGATCGGCAAAGGCAACGAGCCGGCTTGCTATCGCCCCGTCATCTTTCATGGAGTCATGCTGGCAGAGCGCGGCACCGCCGTCCACGGCTCATCGCGATCGATAGCCACGAGCGATACTCACCCCCCACACAGGCTTCGACTCTTCACAGGAGTCTTGAGGTTGCACCAATGGTCCACCCCCTCGTTGGCGGATGATATATCGTGAAGAAGGTTCGGGCCGACGAATTGAAGATTCTATATTATGCCAACTATGTCCTTTGGTGGACCACTAGCACCCCAGGCGGGCGATGACATCGGAACCACCTGCCCCGAACGGTCATACACAACTAGACGATAGCCCGACACGACCGCAATAAATGTCTTCTTGTCTGCCGTCAGGTGCGACTGCATCGTGTACTCAAGATAACAGGGCTTATCGGCTGCGCACTCGTCCCACCTACCAAGCACTGTCGCACTGCCATCGCTCCGAATCGTCAAGTTCGTATGGAAGTTGCTCCACTCACCAACGAATGCGGGTCGGCGCGCGAGAACAGGAACATCAGAGACCTTGATCCAACGACTATCGGAAAGCCGCCATTCCGCGGCCGGCGCCGTCTCGCGGGACACATTTCCATCGCATCTCGATGGCCACAACACAGCATGTAGCTCACCATCGATGGTCCACCACATATCCACGGGCGGCGACATCTCGAAAGATTGGGACTTGTCATTGGCTGACGTCTCAAGTGTAACCACTCCGGTGGACGTGCACCCCCCCGGCGATGGGCTGAGGTTCATAGCGATAGCGAATATAACGAGGCCGTCGGCTGTCTTGGTTACGGTTCCACTTGCGAAATTTCTATATTGCCCACTAGAGGGATCAGCGCCAACGCGCTGAACCGATCCATCGACGCTATAGGCGAAGTAGCCAATTTGTCCATTCTCATAAGCGCCCAGCATGACAGCCTTGCCTTCCACGCCGGAAACAAAGAACGGATACTTTACCGTCGCGTCGTCGTTTTCGACTTCATCGATGAGCTCTGGGGGCCGCGGGTCATCCAAATCGAACAGGAGAACGGAGTCGAGAGACGATGCGGACCGGTCGGTCACAGCAACAACGACCGTGCTCCCCCGATCGGCGCTGCGCTGCCACAGTCCGGACAAGCAATTTCGCGACTCTGGCCGTTTGCAACATCAATTACCAGCAACTGCCGCGCGGATGCGGACTCCTCTCCCTTCCCTTCGTCCACCACTGCCGCAACGTACTTGCCATCGAGGGTCCATACAGCGCCACGGCAGTTAGGGCTGTATGCAACCTTCTTGCGAACAATGACGTCCGTACCCCGCATAATGACGAGATCAGTCCTCGTGAAATACGAATACACGGCAGGAACGTCATCCACCGGATTCATCTGGGACTGCGACGAGCACATCCCAGACATGACAAGCGCGGGGAGAATCAGCACCTGCCCGATGCTCTCTTAAGCTTCATACTGACCCTTCAGAGGTGACGTACTCTCTTCCGCGAAACTTCGTAGAGCCGCTATTTACCTGGCGCAGTCGGGCCGAGCCAAGAACAGTCGCAGCCCGCAAAGTCGCTCGTATAGACCGGCGTGACGTCCTCAGGATGCGGTACATTCTCGGGTGTGACGCCCAAGGCCCTACCGTCCGCGCGGGCTACATCGGTATCCCAACCGGTATTGACGAAGCCAGGATAGGTGCAGCCCTCTTCACAATGCGGATGGACGGTCATGGAACGCATGATGCGAGTCCGGACATCCGATTGCTCAAGCATGGCAGGGATGCCCTCGTAGTCCCACAATGACTTACTCGTCTCCCCATATTCGAGAAGCGCCTTGACGTCACCCTTCTTCAGCAGATCGTAGACGTGTTTGATGAGCATCGGATTCGGGACCGCCTTCCCCCGGTCATCTATCAGTACCGGCCCATCATCCTTGGGCAGACTCGGGCTGACCGTACTGGTAACCGCCGAAGGGCTGGCAGTGGTCGTGGCCGTTGATGATGCACCTGTTGGCTTGGCTTCGGTGGCCGACTTGCCTCCGCCACAGCCGGCCAATGCCGTCAAGACACATGCCGTGGCAACTAAATCTCGTGCATAGTGCGCCATTACGCAGGTCTCCGGAATCGCGAGTTCAGAAAAGCGGTCCCTAACACTTGTCATCCGCCTTCGAACTGAATCGCCTGCTCCCAGCAGAAAGCTCTCCGGTATACGGATCATCTTGATACAGTTCAGTGTCTTCAGCCTTGCCCATCGAGCGATACGGGCCGACGACTCTAGTTTCCGATTTGCCGTTTCGAACATACGTGACATCAAGAGTCCACGAATAATTGTCTTTACAGCTGAGCACATCCACTCGAATGAGAGCAGGCTCTTTGTCCGTAACCGTGAATGCGGGCCCTAACGGCTCAGTAGGCGGCGGTTTCCCATTCCCAGCCTCGCCGTTCCCCTGAAGACCAAGATCGAAGAGCGAATTATTGTCCAGATCAAGACGATAAACACGTGAATATGTGTCACCACAGTCCCCGCTCGGCCGATAGACCCATGCCGGCGGCGGAAGTCGTTTCGCATCGATATGCTGGACCATGTTCTGGATGGTGAGAGGAGTGCCGTCAACACTCGCCATCAGTAGGTACAGGTACCCTCTCTTCCAGGAACCTCCACCATCAGCATTAGCCACAAGAATTCGGAAGTCGGTCTTGGCCTCCCGCTTTGCATAAAGAGAGTTGAAGTCTATCTTTTCGGGACCCATAGCAACCTGGGTAGCACCATCACATCCACCACGAATCACCGGCCAGTCTTGGGTAACACAAAAGCCCCTCTGGCAGTCCGGCCCGGCAACCGGCGACTGAGATGCATCCTTCGATGTGCTCGACGTTGAGTCGCCATCACTGCGAGCAAAGTTGTTGACGCCAGCGACGGTCAGCGAGACAGCCGCGACCATCGCCGCAATCTTCAGGGCATTACGACGAGTCTTTCGTTGCGCTCTCGACGACTCTGGCTCCAACTGAGATTGAAGGGTGCCAGCCATCTCACGAAGAACACTCGCCTGACGTTCAATAGGGGTCACAAAGGTAGACTCTGCCGAGCGGAACCACCCGTGGACAGTACGTTCTCGGGGCCGGGCCAAGAAGCTTTTTATTCGGGGAGACTCATCGGAGCCATCAAACTCTGCCCGAAATCCTTCACGAAGACTGCCATCAAGTAGCTTGATCGCGCCGCCGTACCACTGCGAATACTCCTCCCGAAGTTCGCCAACGGCGGCATCAGCTTCGGAAGC
>JAWWOY010001097.1:0-5736 GCA_033851195.1 Kribbellaceae bacterium
GGCTGCTAGGTCGCTCGCCATGTAAGACCCCTTTACGTCGGGGTCAGATTAACCCCCCTCGCGCGGCGGGAGGGGACTGGTGACGGGGATCTCGGAGGTCGCGGCGCATTGCCTCGTAGACGGGCGCTGTGCGCGCGGGTCTGATTCGGCCGACCAGTTGGTAGCCCCAGCGTTGGTAGGCGCGTCGGGCGGGCTGGTTGTCGGCCCTGACGAGCAGGGTGACTCGTTCGACCCCGCTCTGGGCAGCGAGGAACTCGTCGTGCATCGCGGTGGCGAGGCCATACTGGCGCCAGGGTTGGCGGACCATCATCTCGATGATGGCCGCAGTCCGGCCGGGCCACTCTTCGGTGTCCTCGATGGGTTCAAGGGCGCCCTGCCACCAGGTCGTGTCGGGGGACAGGTGGTAGCCGTAGGTCGCTCCGACAAGGCCCTCGGTCGGATGGTCAGCGCGGACCATCTGGAAGCCTGGCTTGCTGATCTGACTCGGCCACCAGCGGGTGGCGAAAAGGTCGAACTCGGCGGGCCCTTCGCTGTGTGGTGGTTCTGCGAAGACCTCGGCGTACAGGTCGCGGATCTCGGCGAAGTGTTCGCCGGCGGCGTCGGCGTCGTGGGTGGTGAACCGCACCTCGGCGCCGTCGCGGGTCGGCCGCGCCGGTGTGGTCGCCTGTTCGGTCATTAGGCGCTGGCGAGTTTTCCGACGGTCGCGGCGAAGTTTCGCGCGGCGGGGTAGGAGGTCTTGGCCAGGAGTTTGGCTGTGGCCTGGAGCTTCGTGACGGGACGAACGCTGCCGGCCAGCGCGGGGTTCTGCAGGACGCTGCGGCTGACGGCGATCGCTTCGTCGTACCGCCCGGCTGCGGCGAGGATGTGGCCGAGACTGGCGCTGTAGATGGCGTGGTTGCGCGGCATCGTGGCGACGTCGGTGTAGCTGATCGCGTCGTTGGCAGCGTGCTCGGCGGCCTTCGGTTGGCGGCTGAGCTGGGCTGCGGTCATCTCGTGCCAGGCGAGATCGCTTGGCCCGTAGAAGGACAGCCAGGCGGGATCCTCCGCTTGGCCACTCGCGTCGAGGTGACGGTGGGCGCGCCCGAACGCGGCCGCGGAGGCCTTCGTGTCACCCAGCAGCGCGTGACCCATCGCCTCCCGGGCGGCCAGCAGGGACCGCAGGGTCGGGGTCCCGCTGGAACCGGCCGCCTTGGCGGCGGTCCTCGCGAGGTCGACGGCGTCGCGGCCGCGGTGGGAGTGCTCGCTGGCCTCCAGCGACATCGAGGCGAGGGCGATGACCTGGGCTTCGCCGGCGCCTTCGCCGAGGTTGGCGATGTGGCGGGTCTCGAGCCACCAGCCGTGCGCGTCGTCGTAGCGCCCGGCGTCGTAGGCCTGCCACCCGGCGTTCTCGCAGGTGGCCGCAGTGACAGCGCGGAGCTCCCGCCCGACGGAAGGGGAGTAGTTCCCGCGGCCGAGGGTGTCCTGGAGTCGCCGGGCCATGCTGGCGCTGAGCTCGTAGACCGGGCGGCCGCCCTGAATGTAGTCAAGCTCATAGAGCCGGTCGAGCGCCGACTTGCACTGCGCGACGTCGCCTTTGCCGATCCTGATTCGTCGGTCCTTGTTCACGATCGCCGCCGGCAGCATCGCGGCCGATGCGACAGCCAGCACTCCGCGCAGCACGTCTCGACGGTCCATGTCGTCCAGCCTAGGTCCGCTGAGCACTGGACTGCGATCCAGACCGAGCGCCGCACGCGGGATCGCCAAGGCATCGGCCAGGTCGGTGAGGGTGTCGCGGTCATGGACCTGGCCCTGTTCGGCCCGGGAGATCGTCGGCTGTGAATAGCCGGTCCGCGTGGACAGCCCGGCCTGGGTGAGCCCCAGCGCCTTCCGCGCTGTCCGGATCACAGCGCCCACGTCGCCTTCCGCAACCGCGACACTGCCGCGGGGCGAACTCAAGGCGGACACGACCCGTGAGGAGTCCATACCGCAGGGTAGTCGGCGTGATCCTTAGAAATCAAGCCCCCTTAACTGTATGGGCGAGTCCCCTCAATATTCGCGATATTCAGGCGCGGCATAAAGGGCAGACGAAGGCGAGGAGCCGTAGCGATGGTGATTCCGCAGGCCGGGTGTCCCGGCCTGGGCCACGGTGCCGGGGTAAGCGCCAACCTCACCGCCCCCGGTTCCCGTGGCCCGCTCGATCTCCAGGGGAGCCGCCGTGCACAACGTCGTATTTGCATTGCTTTGCCTGTTCGCCGTCGTGGCCTATGCGGGGCTGATCGCCGACCTCATCGAGGAGGCGAAGGACCGATGACGATCGCGGCCGATGAAGCTCAGCCCCGGCGCCGCGTGCGGGTCTGGTTCGGCGAGCACGCGATCGCCGACTACCGGGCCGACCCTGCGCTGACCGAGCGGTACGCAGCGGCGATGAGCCGCCGGTTCGCCGGGCTGCGAGTCACCAACGACCCGCTCCTGCCGGTCGATCGCCCAGTCGGCGATCCGACGTGACCGAAGTCGGCCATGGGTTGGAGCCGATCGGTTCCGGCGCTGGATGGACGAAGAGCGCTGACGTGATCGGCCAGCCGATGCCCGTGGTCCTCGGCTACATGCGGAAGTACCCGCTGATGACCGACGCCGAGGTGGCGCGCACCCAGCGGCACCTGGCCGAGTACGCCCGCGACCGCGGCTACACGCTCGGCACGATCTACATCGAAAACTTGGAGACCGACCCGAAGGCCTTCAAGGAGTTGCTCGAAGGCGTGAACCGGATCCAGGCGCCGGCGGTCGTCGTGCCGACCAGCATCCACCTGGGGAAGATCGACTGCGGCGAGTCCAAGTGGGCCCAGCTGCGCCAGGCAACTCGCGCCCATGTGCTGGTCGCTGGAGCGTCGCCCTGAGTCAGCGGGGCCGGATCCCCTTCCCTGCAGGCGCCCTCCTCAACGCCTGCAAGGGCCGGCCCCGCCTTCCCGGAGTCCTCGACCGCGAGACCCCCTACATCCCCTGCGCGTCTCGCGGCCGAGGGCTCCCCATCGAGCCGGCTGGCGCACCCGTTGTGAACAAGGCCTTCGGGCGTCAGCCGTTCCACCCCCGGGGCCTGGGCGGAACCTCGGAGTACCCCGTCGTCCCTCGCCACTGGCCGCAACCGGCGGCGCGGGTCGACGCGTGAGCCCACCACCTACTGCTCTGCGGCCGCGCCTGGGCCGCTTGATCGAAGGGACCTCCATGTCAGAAATCGAAGTCGTGAGCGCGATCCACAACCACTACACCGATCGCCACGACGAGGTCTTCCGGCTGACGTCGACGCTAAAAGGACGCCTTGAGCAACAACGCGTCCGTGACCTCCTCACCCGCTACCTGCCCGCCGCGCCTGCCTGTGTCGGCGATATTGGCGGCGGTCCGGGTGTCCATGCCACCTGGCTGGTGGGCCGCGGCTATGACGTCGAGTTGCTCGATCCCGTCCAGCGTCACGTCGACCAGGCCCGCGCTGCCGGTCTCAACGCGATCATCGGCGACGCCCGACGGCTGCCCTGGGACAACGAGAGCAAGGACGCCGTGCTGATGGCTGGCCCGATATACCACCTCACCGAAGCTTCCGACCGGCGCCTCGCGATCCGCGAAGCTGTCCGCGTTCTACGCCCGGGCGGGGTGATCGCAGTCATCGCGATCAATCGCGCCGCGAACCTGATCGGTGCGACGCTGGCGAACCGGCTGCAGCAGCGCCGCTCGATCGTGGAGGACATCCTCAACGACGGCTACAGCGCCGAGAACGAGCGCATGGCGAACACCACGTACCACACGGTCGCGCAGCTGCGGGCTGAGATGTCGCAGTTTGTGTCCCAGGTGACGGTGCATGGCCTGACGGGGCCAGGAGGCTGGCTGACGGTGGTGCTCGACGCGCACTTCAAGGACGTGCTGGCACCGGAGTCGTTCACGGATCCGGATCCGCTGCAAACGGCCCTCGCGTGCACCCGGCTCGCGGACAGGCAGCCCGATCTCGTGCACGCCAGCTCGCTGCTGTTCGCGGTCGGCAAGCGTGCCTGACTTTCGGGCCTGGGCCGCTGGATGTCGCAGCCATCGACTGCAGCGTCAGGCGATGCAGTACGTCGAGCACGGCTGGCCGGTCACCCGGCTGGCCGTGCCTCGAGGCGGCCGCTGCTCCTGCCGGCTGCTGGGCTGCCCCGAGCCGCACCTGGTGCTGAACAGCCCCGGCCTGATCACCACCCGTCGCGAGGCTGAGCAGGCCTTCGCTGAGCCGCGCTGGGACATCGCGCTGGTGACGGCCTCGTTCGACGTCATCGATGTCCCGCCGCAGTTCGGCGCGCCGTTGCACCACCTGCTGAAGACGTCGTGCCCGACCGCGCTCGCGCCGGCCTACCGCCGATGGCAGTTCTACATGGCACCAGGCTCTGTTCCACGCGGACTCATCGAGGCCGCCGGGGGAGTGGTCTTCAGCAGCTCGTCCGGCTGGGTCGCTGCCCCCGGCACCAAGACCGAGACGACCGGGACCATTCGCTGGCTGGTCCCTCCGTACCTCACCAACTGGCGGCCCCACCAGCGACGAGATCACATCGACACGGTGTTCGGCACCGTCGACTGGTCAGCCAGCACCGCTCCGGCCCCCTGCCTGCCGCGGATCGTCGAAGAGGCCCTGGAGTAGACGCGCTGGATCTACCGGACGCCGGTGAGGAGCTCGAACCTCTCCTGCTCGGCCCGAGCGACGAGTGCCAGCACCGACTCGGCCGACGGGAGCGGCGTCTGCGGGAAGGCCGGCGACTGCAGCCAACGTGTCCGGCCCGTCGGCCGCCGCGACGGCGGCGCCAGGACCGCCACGCCAGGCTCCGTGTAGACGACGCCGGTCGCGAGCTCCAGCTTGTCGACTGCCGGGGCGGTCGCCACGATCCAGTCACCGTCCGGCAACTTCATCAGCGGTGGCCACGGCCCTGGCCGCTCCTGCTCGAACAACCGCATGCCGTAGGCACCCGTCACGCGTGGCAGCCTCCACAGCGCGACCTGGTTGCCAGAGGAGATCAGCAGGTTCGGGGCGGCCGCCAGCCCCCACGTAGCGGCGACCTCGTTGACGTCGGTCGACCAGGCAGGACCGGCCGGGTGTTCCCCCGGCTCGGCACAGAGGAGATCGCCGCAGCCGCAGATCCACCGCCCGAACGCGTCGAGTCGCGCAGGAGCGCGAAGCAACGCCGGCGCCGGCCGGACCGCGATCCCATATTCGGCGCACGCGATCGCCGCCGCGAGAAGTCTGTTGCGAGCTCGGAACATCGAACTGCCACCTCCTGGACGACCATGATGACCCACCCGGCTCGGCGCGCGTGACGCCCCCGCGGCAAAAGAGATACGGGCTCCGCCCCGAACCCCGTTCTTCCCTCCGGGAGTCCCCGGTGGCCGGTGGGTCTCCCGTCGACAGGTGGGACGGGCCGAGCACACCGGACACCCCGCGGGTCCAGACTCGCTCCGCTCGGCCTACGGCAACTGGAGGCCGGCGATCAGGCCAGGGAGGACCCCTGTTTTCTGGGCGACGAGCGCGACCGGGTAGCCGAGGTCACGGATCCGCTGCAGCCAGAGCCGTGACCGGTCTTCGGTGGCGAAGTGGTTCGCGACGACGTCTGGCGCGGTCGCGAACAGGCACTGGTCGGCGTCGGCGGCGTGCTTCTCCAGCCGGGCGAACCAGCGCTCGTAGCCGGGCCAGCCCTTGCCGTAGGAGCCGTTGTCGGCGCACCACAGCACTCCCGCGGGGCGGGTGTTGCC
>JAWWOY010001018.1:0-2661 GCA_033851195.1 Kribbellaceae bacterium
GTCATAGCCACGGTCGAGCAGTTGGACCGCGAGGCGCTCGTCAAGATCCTCACCGAGCCACGCAACGCGCTGATCAAGCAGTACCAGAAGCTGTTCGAGATCGACGGCGTCGAGCTGGAATTCACCGACGATGCGATCGGCGCGATCGCCGACCAGGCCCTGCTCCGGCGAACCGGTGCCCGAGCCATCCGCGCGATCCTGGAGGAGATCCTGCTGACCGTGATGTACGAGGTGCCGAGCCGGGACGACGTGGCCCGGGTCGTGGTGGATCGCGAGACGGTGCTCCACAACGTCAACCCGACTCTGGTGCCACGCGACAGCTCGGACCGCAAGCAAGAACGCCGGGACAGGTCCGCCTGACGCTCAGCCGGCCAGGCGCCCTCAGGCGACGCGAGCCAGGAAATCATCGCGCGGAGGTCGGCGGCCACTGCTCGTCGTACTCGACGACGTTAGGTTTTCTCGTCCGCCGGTGTCTACCTGATCGAGGCGATCCGGCCTCATGACCCGATCAGATGGGACCCACGATGAGTATCCAGCAGCAGGTGACGATTCCCGCCGAACCGGCGCAGGTGTACGCGGTACTCGCCGATGCCGAAGCGTTGTCCGCGTTGTCCGGGATGACCGGAGTTGCGGGCCGGTCGGCGGGCGAGGAGTTCTCCGCTTTCGAAGGCAACGTCGTCGGGCGGCAGATCGAGCTTGTGCCCGGTGAGCGGATCGTGCAGACGTGGCGATTTCCCGCCTGGGAGCCGGGGGTGTACTCGATCGTCCGCTTCACACTCGTGGCCGAGGACGGCGGCACGCGCTTGGTCATCGATCAGCACGGCGAACCGGACGACTGGCACGACCACGTCGACGCCAACTGGCCGACGTTCTACCAAACGCCGCTCACCAGGCATTTCTCCGCATTTGCTACTGCCTGAGAGCATGGGCGACGCTGGATGCCCGGCGCATGTTCCATGCGCTGCGCGTCCCCTGTCTACCCGTGTCACAAGGGCGGAAGGAGACGAACGGATGTCGGCCGGCGAGACCCTGCTGGACCGCGCCCGCTTCGGCGACGAAGGGGCTTTTGCCGAGCTGGTGGAGCCGCACCGCCGGGAGCTGCATGTGCACTGCTACCGGATGCTTGGCTCCTTCGACGATGCTGACGACGCCCTGCAGGACGCGCTGCTCGCGGCGTGGCGGGGCCTCGCGACGTTCCAGGCGAGAGCCTCAGTGCGCACCTGGCTCTACCGCGTCGCGACCAACACGTGTCTGAATCTGGTCCGAACGGCATCACGGAGGCCGCAGCTGGCCGAGCCCCTGCCCGCCACGGCGCCAGCGCCGACCGGCTCCGAAAGAGTCACCTGGCTACAGCCCTACCCCGACACGCTGCTCGACGGTCTGCCGGACAGCGATCCAGGCCCGGATGCTCGCGCCGAGCAGAACGAGGCGGTCTCCCTCGCATTCGTTACCGCGCTGCAACTGCTCTCGCCGCGCGCGCGGGCTGTTCTCATTCTCCGGGACGTCCTCGGTTTCAGCGCGCGCGAGGTCGCCGACGCCCTCGACTCGACCGAGAGCGCCATCGCGATGACGCTGAGCCGGGCCCGCGGGTCGCTGCGCGACAAGTCGCACTCGCCCCTACGATCCCGGGCTCGAGCGAATACATCCGCGGAGGCGACGCTGGTACGCCGCCTCGCGGCGGCCTTCACCGCACACGACGTCGGCACGGTCGTGAGCCTGCTCGCTGAGGACGTGCGAATCGCGATGCCGCCGCTCGCCGCCATCTGGGAGGGCCGGCAGCGTGCCGGCGAATTCCTGGCCGAGGTCGCGTTCCGGCTCGTGCCCGAGGCACGCTTCGTCGAGGCGCGGGCGAACAGGCAGCCCGCCCTCGCCGTCTACAGCCGCGATGACATGAGCGGGCTCTGGCACGGCAGCGGCCTCCTCGTCATCACCCTGCGCGGCGACCAAGTGGCCGGCCTCACCCGGTTCGAGTCGCACACCTTGCGAGCCTTCGGCCTGCCACGCAGCCTGCCCGACGAGCTTCCCGCGCGAGAAGCGTCCGGGAATTCCTGATCACCCGACCAACTACGCAAGAACGTCATGGTGGAGCGCGCGGTCGATCACCGGGCTCCGGACACACCGGCGGCGAACTGCAGATCACCTTCGGGACCGAGGAGCAGCCAACGGTCATGCGTGTGCTCGCCGCCCATGATCCCGATGTGGTGATCTGGGAGGTGGCGGCCAGCCCGCTGGTGTCAGAGTGGGTCGGCACCCGACTGACTTTCACGATGACAGCGGCCGCCGACGGCTGCCGACTCGACTTCGCGTACCACGGCCTCGTCCCCAATCTCCTGTGCTTTGACCGATGCGCCATCGACTGGGGCCACTTCCTGTTCCGGCTTTCCGACCACGTTCAAAGCCGATGAGCCGCAAAGACTGCCGTTGCCTGCGGCAATCAGTCTCCCCCGCGCAATCGACGACCCGGCAGGACCGCAGGTCATAGGGCAGCGGTCACGTCGAGCTCGACGAGTTGACCGGTGAACCCCAACTGGGCGACTCCGAGCAAGGTGCTGGCAGTGCTGAAGGCGGGAGCCAGGGGCGAGGCATTGAGCCGGTCCCAGACGACGGAGAGCTCATCGCGGACCGAGCTGACCACATAGATGACGGTCCGTACGACGTCCT
>JAWWOY010001026.1:0-3719 GCA_033851195.1 Kribbellaceae bacterium
CTGCCGCAGTTCCACGCCGGCAGGCATCCGATGGCGGGCGTTCCCCAGCCCCTCCTCGAACAACTCGGTGCCGACCAGCCGCCAGTCCGGGTGGAGCTGGCGGACCCGGTCGACGACGTAGCCGTTGCCACAGCCAAGCTCCAGGAAGGAGCCGGCCGCCGGGAAGTACCGGTCGAGGGCCCAGTTGATCAGGTCACTGCGGCCGCGAAACCAGAAGCTCGCGGCTTCCAGTTCGAAAAGCCGGTCGAAGTGATTCGGGTCGTAACCGCCAGGTGCAGCCGGATTCGTCACCGGCCTGAATCTAGCGTTCCACCAGAGCTATCGCCAGGGCCACCCGGAATCGTTTACCGGCCGAACACGTACCAACTGCCTCCGGCGGCCAGGGCGAACAACACGGGGAGCAGCACCAGAACCAGCCCGGGCCGGCTTCGGCGACGCCCGGGCGGCTCGCTGATCGCCGTACTGGTGTCGTCGGCGTCGACCGTGGTGCGCAGCGAGGCGAGCAGCGGCGCCTCCTGCTCCAACCGGTACGCCTCCGCCTCCAACCGGTCGGCCAGCGTGTCGGCGCGGTTCCAGCGTTCGCCGACCCGGAAGGCAAGGGCGCGCGCCAGGATGTCGTCCACCTCGCCGAGCGAGTCGTGCAGCAGCGGCCGCAGGCTGGGCGGGTTGCTGTCCGGGTCGCGCGCGACCACGTCGCTGATCGACGACGCGACGAACGGCGCCCGCCCGGTCAGCAACGCGTACGTCACCGCGGCGACGGCATAGACATCGGCCCGCTCATCGAACCCGCCGTCGCCCCGCCCCTGTTCAGGCGCCATGTACGACGGGGTGCCGACAGCCTGGGTGAGTCCGGACGCCTCCGCGGCCCGCTTTGCCAGCCCGAGGTCGGCCAGCACGATCCGATGGGTGCCACCGCCCGACTCGTTCCCATGCGCCGGCCGCAGCAGCAGGTTCGCCGGGGCGATGTCGCGATGCACGACGCCTTCGGCATGCAGGGCGGCAACCGCCCGCGCCAGGTCCGCGCCCCACCAGAGCGCGTCGGCCGGGTCCACCGGGCCGTGCGCGAGCACATCCGCCAGGGTGCCGCCGCCGACGTAGTCCATCACGAAGTACGGGCGCCCGTCCGGCAGTTTGCCCAGGTCGAACACCCGCACCACCCGTTCGCTGGCGATCCGGCGCATCAGCCGGGCCTCGGAGAGGAAACGCTCGCGGACGTCGGCTCGGGAGGCCCAGTTGTCGGCAAGCACCTTCACCGCGACGTCGACGTCGAGGTCGTCGTCGTAGCCGCGCCAGACCGTGGCAAAAGCGCCTGCGCCGATCTTCGACTGCAGGCGGTAACGTCCGATGACATCCATCCCGGCTATTGTCGACGACGTCGGGGACGATGGCGAACGGCGACGCGGAAGTTGCTGTTCGTGTCCGGCTCGATCGACGCTGGGGGACTATGGACGAGCACCTGGAACAGCTCGCGGCCCGGGCCGCGGCCGGAGACGAGTCTGTCCTCCCGGAGCTGCTGCAGGCGATCCGGCCGCAGGTGCAGCGGCGGGTGGCCAGGTTCCTGCCGTGCCACCAGGACGCCGAGGAGGCCGCGCAGGACACCCTGCTGACGGTGGCGACGAAAATCCATACTTTCAAGGGCACCGGCACCTTCGCCGGCTGGCTGACCGTGGTCGCGACCAACTGCGCCCGGCAGACCTACCGGTCCCTGAAGCGCCGCTCCCTCGAGCAGTCCACCGAGGTACTGCCCGAGTCGGCCGATCCGCGGACCACCTCGGTGATCGCCGGCTCCCGACTCGACCTGCTGGAGGCGCTCGACGCGCTCGAGCTGAACCACCCGCAACTGGTCCAGCCGCTGGTGCTGCGCGATCTCGGTGCGATGAGCTATGCCGAGATCGCCGCCGAGCTGCACCTTCCGCTCGGCACCGTCAAGGCCCGCATCCACCAGGCCCGCAAGCAGGTCGCCGAGCGGCTCACCATCCGCTAGCGGGCAAGTCACTCTGACGGAAAGGCAGCCCGTACGGCGACGGCCCGGCGGAGGTCGTCCGCCATGTCGGCCACCGTCCGGCGGATGCCGGGGGCAACCTTCTCGTCCGACGCCAGCTGCTCGGCCAGGGCGACCACCCGCTCCTCCACGTCGTACCGCGGGAAGGCCTTGCCGGCGGTGATCGACACCGCCATACCGGACCGCAGTTCGGCCGTGCCGCCGATCTCGGCGAAGTACCGGTCGACGTACGGCGCGGTGATGTCCAGCTGGGCGGGGTGCCAGAAGCCGTCGCAGGCGGCGAACAGTTCGTTGGCTCCGAGCTCCCCGTCGGTCGAGATCGACGTCCAGGCCCGTTCCTTGGCCGCGGCCGTGGGCAACGCCGCTCGGCAACGGGTCGCGTGGGCGACGCCCTCGGTCGACTTGTCCCGGGCCAGCTCCGCTTCGACATCCTTCTCACCGATCAGCCCGAGGCGAGCCAACCGGACGACGATCAGCCAGCGCAGCTCCGCATCCACAACCAAGCCAGCGGGCACTCCCGAGCCGTCGAGCCAACCGCGCAACAACGCCTCATCATCCGTGCTGGCGACAACCCCTCTTACGACGGCCAGTTGGACACTGCTGCCGGCTGGCACAGAGCCGAGCCGCTCGGTCAGCACCGAAGCGAACCGGCTGCGGTACTGCTCGTGTGGCAGGTATCCCCCGAGCAGCCGGTCCTCCGCCCACCGCAACAAGCTGCCGACGGCAATGTCGCTCTCCTCGTGCGGCAGCACAGCCAGCAACACCTCGAACCCGAGCTTCGGATCCAGCTCACCGTCTGCCGCCGCGTCCCGGATGCTGTTCCAGATCACCGCTCGGGTCACCCCGGACTCGATCTTCGGCAACACCTCCGGCAGCTTCCGCAGGCTGTCCGCATCCAGCCGGATCTTGGCCCACGTGTCGTCACCCGCATCCGGTACGACGACCGCCAGCGAGGGGTCGAGTCCCACCTCCACCTCGTCGGTGTCCAGTTGCACCGGGACGGACACGCCACGGCCCGACTCGTCGTACCCGGTGACGGTGAATTGGTGCGGCCGGTCAGCCGGATGATCGGCAGGTGTGACGCGGCGGAGCCTGATACCGGTGGCGGTGCGCTCGGCACTGATCGTGTCCAGCCCGGCGGTGCGGAGCCATTGCTCGGACCAGTTCTCCAGGCCGACGGCACCGGCCTCGGTCAGCTTGTCGATGAACTCGCGCAGGTCCGCATTGCCGAACTCATGGGCGGCGAGATGCGCGTTGACCCCGGCCAGGAACACCTCGTCGCCGAGATAGGTGGCCAACTGCTTCAGCACGGCCGCACCCTTCGCGTACGAGATGCCGTCGAAGTCGTCCAGTGAGGCGCGCGCGTCCTTGATCGCATCCGCGGCGACCGGGTGGGTCGAGCCGCGCTGGTCCGCCTGCAGGCCCCACCACTTGCGCACGAACGCGAAGTCGGTCCAGTGGCCGGGGTGATCCGTCGCGTCGCTGGAGACCCGGTGCGCCATGTACTCGGCGAACGACTCGTTCAGCCAGAGGTCGTTCCACCACTTCATCGTGACGGCGTCGCCGAACCACATGTGCGCCATCTCGTGCACCACGACCCGCGCCCTGGTGCTGCGCTCGGCCTCGGTGACCGCCGACCGGAACACCAGGCTGTCGGTGAACGTGACACAGCCCGGGTTCTCCATCGCGCCGAGGTTGAAGTCGGGCACGAAGACCT
>JAWWOY010001041.1:0-2738 GCA_033851195.1 Kribbellaceae bacterium
GTGGTCTCGGAGTGGGCCTCGATCTGGTTCAGCGCGCTGCGCATCATCAAGGGGTTCGGCTTGCCGACGAAGTACGGCGCGACGCCGGTGGCCCGGGTGATCAGCGCGGCCACCGAGCCCGTCGCCGGCAGCGGCCCCTCGGCGGACGGACCAGTCGGGTCCGGGTTGGTCGCGATGAACCTGGCCCCCGACCCGATCAGCCGGATCGCCCGGGTGATCGCCGCGAACGAGTAGGTCCGGGTCTCCCCCAGCACGACATAGTCCGGCGCCTGCTCGGTCAGCACGTACCCGACCTCGTGCAAGGCGGTGGTCAGCCCTGCCTCGCCGATCACGTACGCCGTACCGTTGGGTCGCTGATTGTCCAGGAACTGGGCGGTCGCCAGCGCGGAGGTCCAGATGGACTGCTCCGGTACGTCGATGCCGCCGGCAAGCAAGCGGGCGCGCAGGTCCCGCGGTGTGTAGATCGAGTTGTTGGTCAGCACCAGGAACTTCTTGCCGGATTTCTGCAACGCAGCGATGAAGTCGCTCGCCCCGGGGATGGCGCGCTGCTCGTGGACGAGCACTCCGTCCATGTCGGTCAGCCAACTCTCTACCGGCTTGTGCTCCGTCATCGCCGCGCTCCTAGCTGTAGGTAGGTGCTCCTGGCAACAGTGTGTCATCCCAGCTTGCTGGCCCCCTGGGCCAGCGTGCGAAGCTTCTCCACCATTACGTTCGGGTCATCGGCCGCGTAGACCGCCGAGCCGGCCACGAAGACGTCCGCCCCCGCGTCGGCGCAGCGCTCGATGGTCTCGGCCGACACCCCGCCGTCGATCTGGATCCAGATGTCGAGGCCGTGCTTGGCGACGAGTTCGCGGGTCCGGCGGATCTTCGGCAGACACACATCGAGGAACTTCTGGCCGCCGAAGCCGGGCTCCACGGTCATGATCAGAACCATGTCCAGCTCGGCCAGGATGTCCTCGTACGGCTCGATCGCGGTGGCCGGCTTCAGCGCCATCGACGCCCGCGCGCCCTTGGCCCGGATCTCCCGGGCGGTCCGGATCGGGGCCCGGCACGCCTCCACATGGAAGGTCACGCTGCTCGCGCCGGCCTCGACGTACCCGGGAGCCCACCGGTCCGGGTCCTCGATCATCAGGTGGCAGTCGAGCGGCATGGTCGTCGCTTTCGCGAGGGACTCGACCACCGGTACGCCGAGGGTCAGGTTCGGCACGAAGTGGTTGTCCATCACGTCGACGTGCACCCAATCAGCACTCGACACCGCCTCGACCTCGGCTGCGAGGTGGGCGAAGTCAGCGGTCAGGATGCTGGGCGTGATCTGAATTCCCATCAGAGCCGCGAGTCTACCGGCGCCCGGCGTACCCACCACCGGCCTGGTGCCTACCGGCCGTCGCGGAGCCCGCTGCTCAGGTGTGACCCTGGCTCGACCATGGGAGGAACGCGTGCATCGAGGCGGCGCCGATGGGACTTGCCAGCCCGTACGACGAACCATCGGCCTACGGGAGGCTGAGGAGCCAGTCGACGACCTGAGCTGCGGAGTCGACCGCGGTGACTCCGGCCGGCAGCTTCGGTCGTCTCACCAACACGACCGGAACGGACAACTCGCGAGCGGCGGTGAGCTTGGCCGCGGTCATCGGACCACCGCTGTCCTTGGTCACCAGTACGTCGATGCGCTGCCGGCTGAGCAACTCCCGCTCAGCGGATACGGCGTACGGGCCCCGATCCAGCAGCAGCTCGCACCACGTCGGGCGTGGGTCGGGCGGATCCACACAGCGGGCGAGCATCCACAGATCCAGCCCGGCGAACGCGTCCAACCCCTGCCGTCCGATCGTCAGGAACACCCGTACGCGGTCGTCGCGGCTCTGGGTGATCTTCGCGGCGAGGGCTGTCGTGAGCTCTGCCGCCAGGTCCAGCGTGTCTGCCCAGTGCCAGTCGTCGCCCGGACCCGCGGTCCAGCCTGGTCTGCGTAGGACCAGTAGCGGTAGGCCGACCTGCCGGGACGCCTCGGCCGCGTGAGTCGTCATGGTCGCGGCGAACGGGTGAGTCGCATCGATCACAGCGTCGACCTTGTTGTCCCGCAACCACGCAACCAGGCCGTGAACGCCGCCGAAGCCGCCTTGCCGTACCTCTCCCGCCGGGAGTTGAGCGTTGGCGATCCGCCCGGCAAGCGAGGACACCACCTCGATCCCCGGCTCTCCGACCAGCAGGGTCGCGAGTTCACGGGCCTCCCCCGTCCCACCCAGCAGCAACACCTTCACGACGCCACTATCCCCCAGCAGTTATCCCCCAGCAGTCCCGTACTCCCAGCTGGCACCAGTCAATCGCCGGCCGTGCCCAAGGTTGACGCACCATCTTTGTGCACCGGCCACCCATCCCGACCACGTCGCCGCGACCGGCCGGTGCACAAGGTCAAGGTTGACACCGCACCTATGCACCGGTCCACACGGATCGCGTCGACGCGACCCACCGCCGCACCAAGTCGAGATCCCGCCGCACCTTTGTGCACCGGTCAGCCATGCGGATCGCGTCGCCGCGACCGACCCGTGCACAAAGCCCAGGCCCACCGCGCCTTTGTGCACCGGCCAGCCATCCCGGTCCCGCCGCCGCGACCGGCCGGCGCACAAGGTAAGGGTTTGACGCCGCACCTCTGCACCGGTCCACACGGATCGCGTCGACCCGACCACCGCCGCACAAGTCGAGATCCCGCTTTGTGCACCGGTCGCCCATCCCGACCACGTCGCCGC
>JAWWOY010000055.1:0-4172 GCA_033851195.1 Kribbellaceae bacterium
GTGGTGGCGGCGTGCCGCGCTCGGCCATCTGTGGCGCCAGGGCGGAGACGAGGAAGAACGGCGCCTTGACGTTGATGTTGTAGACGGCGTCGAAGTCGTCCTGGCTGGCGTCGGCGGTCGGTCCGAACGGGTAGATGCCCGCGTTGTTGACGAGGATGTCGATGTAGCCACCCCCGAGCTGTGCAGTCATTTGCTGTCTCCTTCGATGATGGTGAGGACTGGCATCGATGGGCTCAGCCACCGGACTACCGGGAGCTATGCCGCCTTGCCATCGGCCCCGCAGCTAGGGGGTCATCAGTGGTACTGATGCATTCCTCGGACCAGAATCGAGGGGTGGAGATCCGTGAGATGCGTGCGTTCGTGGCGGTCGCCGAGGAGGGTGGGTTGTCGGCGGCGGCGCGGCGGCTGCATCTGAGTCAGTCGGCGTTGTCCCAGGTGGTCAGTCGCTCGAACGGCAGCTCGGCGTGCAGTTGCTGAACCGCAGTCACCGCGGGACGATACCGACCGCGGCGGGGGAGACGCTGGTACGCCGGGCGCGCGCGATCCTGGCCGACCACGATCAGGCGGTGTCCGAGGTGATGGCCCTGGGCAACAACGGCTCGATCGTTGCCGGGCGCATCCGTGTCGGCGTACCGCTTGAGTTGCCGCTGGACACCGAACACGCGCCACCCTGGTACGACGAGGTGTCAGCCATCCCGCGCACGCATGGCCTCGGCGACCGCGGCTCGGGATCGGCCGGAGACCCGCCGGTCACCGCCGAAGTGAAGTTTGCCGCCGTGCGCGCCGGCCGGTCCTTTTCGCTGGCGCCTCCTGGATGGTCGGCCAATCTTCCTGAAGGCGTCCACTGGCACCCCATGAGGAACCCGATCGTCCGTCGTACCTGGGCCGTCTGGCCTGCGGACTCCCGCCAACGAGACCTGGCCGCACTCGTCGCGGCGCTCCGCCTGCCGGCCGACCCGATGGACTCGGCTCGCACGTGACGATCTTCAAAGTCTCCGGGTCGTGGTGCGGTAGTCGATGGCGCGGAAGCACCCGTGGACGTGGTCGTTGACCACACCGACGTTCTGCATGAACGCGTACACGCTGGTCGGCCCGACGAAGCGGTACCCCTGGGACTTCAACTGCTTGGCGAACGCCTCGGCCTGCGGCGTCGACTTGGGCAGGTCGGCGACGGATCGCGGCGCCCGTTTGCGGATGATCTCGTAGGACTTCGCGAGCGCCACGAGATCCGGCGACGCGGACATCATCGCGCGCGCGTTGTCGACGGTGGCCTGGATCTTGCCACGGTTGCGGATGATCGAGGCGTCCTCGACCAGCCGGTCGACGTCCCGGTCGGTCATCGCGGCGACATCGGCGACGTCGAAGCCGCGGAACCCCGTCCGGAACGCGTCCCGCTTGCCGAACACGATCGACCAGCTCAGCCCAACCTCGAAAACGCCCAGGGTGAGCGCCTCGAACATCGCCGACTCGTCGTACGTGCGCGTACCCCAGACCTCGTCGTGGTAACGGCCAAACGCGGTATCGCCGGCGCCGGCCCAGCTGCAGCGGGGCTTCCCGTCGTACCCGATGATCACGTCGCTTGTCATTCGGCGCTCCTCCTCCGTGGGCCGCCCTGGTGATCACGAGCGCGGCAGCCCGGTGAGCTGGTCAGTCCCGGTCAGGTTCCGGCGGCGGCGTATACGTCAATCATCGCCACGGCGAACTCCTGCTGCAGTGGTGCGGATGAGCTGGGCGACCTCGTCCGGGTGGGAGACCATTGCGAGGTGACCGGCCGCGACTTCGATGGTAGTCGCTGGCAGCTGCGAAGTGGTTGACGAAGTTGTCCTCCGACAGCCACCAGAAGCCCCGCTTGCCGGTGAACAGGTGCCGCTGTCGTGGGTTCCTGCTTCGGTCACGCTGTCCTGCCTTCCCGGACAGCGGGAAAGATCAACCCCCCGCCACTCTGTTAGGACCACGGCTACGTGAGCGCGGCAACCCGTGGTTGATCTTCGACGCCGCATACCGATCCAGCCGGCTCCCATCGAGCGCGAGCACGTTGCCCGAAGGGCGCCCCGGGACAGTGGCCTCTCGACACGAGCGCATGAAGTCCAACAGCACCTCGGTCGGCCCGGCACGTCCACTGAGCGTCGGACAGATCGCAGCCCCGTCCCGGCCAGGCGCCTCATCGCCTGCCCGGCTCGGGCGGCGGGACGATGTCCCGCTTGAGGATCTTGCCGGTGGGTCCCTTCGGCAGCGCGTCCACGATCCATACCTTCCGCGGATACTTGTAGGCGGCGACCTCACGCTTGACGTACTCACGCAGTTCCTCGGCTGTCGTTCGGGCGCCCGGCTTGAGAACGACCGCCGCACCGACCTCCTCACCGAGATCCGAGTTGTGGAGGCCGATGACAGCGGCGTCGGCGACTGCCGGATGCTCGTACAGCACTTCTTCGACTTCGCGGGGGTACACGTTGTACCCGCCCCGAATGATCACGTCCTTCGTCCGTCCGACGATCCAGAAGTATCCGTCCTGGTCGACCCGGCCGATGTCGCCGGTGTAGAACCAACCGTCCCGGATCGCGGCGGCGGTCTCCTCGGGGCGTTGCCAATACCCCTTCATTACGTTGTGCCCGCGGATCGCGATCTCGCCGCTTTCCCCATGCGGTACCTCCGTGCCGTTGTCGACCACCCGCATCTCGACGCCCCGGATCGGGACGCCGACCGAACCGGGCTTGGGTCCGGCCTGCAGGGTGTTGAACGAGGCGACAGGCGAGGTCTCCGACAGCCCATACCCTTCGAGCACGACGCAGTCGAACGCGGCCTGGAAGTCGTGCAGCACCTGCACCGGCATCGCCGCGCCGCCGGAGAGGGACACGCGCAGCCGGGAGACGGAGTAGGCGTCTCGGTCGGGCTGCCGCAACAGCCTGCTGAACACCGTCGGCACCCCGGCGAAGACGGTCACTCCGTGCTCGCCGAGGATTCCCAGTGCCTTCCTGGCGTCGAAGCGCGGCAGCAGCGTGAGGCACGCGCCGGAGGCGACGGCGGCGTTGAGAGTGCAGGTCTGTCCGAACGCGTGGAACAGTGGCAGCCCACCGAAGATCACGTCGTCGGCGGTGAGCTGGAACAGCTCGGTGGCCACGATGTCGCAGTTGCGGGTGAGGTTGGCGTGGGTCAGTTCGGCGCCCTTCGGCTGACCGGTCGTTCCCGAGGTGTAGAGAATCACCGCGGTGTCGTCCTCGTGCCGGTCGGCCAGGTCCTCGACGGATGGGGCGGACGCAAGCAGGGGATCGAATTCGCCGGGACTGACGACGACCACCTCGGCCTCGGCCTGCTGCGCACCGGTCCGTGCCTCGTCGGCGAAGGCGTGCCAGGCGAACAGGAGCCGGGCGCCTGAGTTGCCGAGGTAGTAGGCGATCTCGCGGGACTTGGCCAGGGGATTCATCGGAACGACGATGCCGCCGGCCCGGAGTACGCCGAAGTACGCGACGGCGAACTCGGGCACGTTAGGCAGCATGATCGCAACTCGGTCCCCGGGCTTCACGCCACGGTGGTGGAGCAGTCCGGCCATGCGGGCGCTGCCCTGGTCGAGCGTGCGATAGGACACGGCGGCGTCCCCGAGACGGAGCGCGGCGCGATCCGGATGAGTCCGGGCGCTGCCCACCAGGTGGGATGCGAGGTTCATGTCAGCTCCTCTCCTTCGGGTCTTTCGGCCACGCAGCCCCAGCGGGGTCGGGAGGGAGGCCGGCGTCGCTCTTGCCCTCGACGGAATGGGGCAGATCTTGTTCAGCACAGATGACCTTGCCGGCCGTTATCCGGCGCCAGCCCCACCTGCGCGACAGCTGGGAGCCGAGGAGGATGCCGCGGACGTTCTCCTCGGTGCTGCGGGTGTGGCAAAAACGCAGGAACGGCAGCACGAACCAGGCGGGCCGGCCCACCACCTCTCCGGCCGCGTAACCGACAAGCCGTTGCGAGGTGCTCGTCCAACCGACCACCGTCCCTCGCCATCGATCATCGCAATCGCAGAGTCCGGCACCTCTCGAGGGCTCAGCGGCCCCGTGAGGCTGTATCGGAGAATATTGGTCAACGCGGATCGCCGCTCGGGTGTTGTCGAGCAACGGGTTGAAGGCCATTCGATCCCCCTCCAGGTCGTGCGCCGGACGGTCTCGTCATTTAGAAGAGGCTAGGCGTGGACG
>JAWWOY010000620.1:0-3440 GCA_033851195.1 Kribbellaceae bacterium
TCGAAGAAGGTGTGGGTGTGCACGGGATGGGTGTCCTGGTGGACGTGCTGTCCGGCGTACGCAACCGCTCCATCGCTGAAGTGCAGTAGCTTCCGGTTGTTCTCCACGGGCGGGGGTGGCTCGGCCATACCGCACGATACGAGCCGAGGTGCACTTTGTGCTACCACCGGTGCACTGCAGGCTATGCCCTGACCAGCGCCGGTCGCAGATCATGGGCAGGCGAAACATTCCCGCCACCCACCCGTAACACTCGACATCCCTTCGCCGCCTGGTCAGATGAATCGTTTCATCGACGTCTGGAGTTCTGTGCTATGCCCCGTCCTGTCGCCCCCGTCTCCCTTCGCTTCGAGCACCGCACCGACGACGGCCCGGTGGTCGGCATCGGCACCCCCGCACCCCGTCTGTCGTGGCAGGTCCCGGCCGCCGACGCGGGCTACCGGCAGTCGGCGTACGAGATCGAGATCGTCCGGGGTGACGCTCCCCCGGAATCGCAGGTGGTCAAGTCCGGGGAGCAGGTGCTGGTGCCGTGGCCCGGCACCCCGCTGGAGGCGCGCGAAGCGGCGCAGGTCCGGGTGAGGGTCCATGGTGGGGGCGATGGTGAGGGCGATGGTGACGGGGACTGGAGCGACTGGAGCGCACCCGCCACGGTCGAGGCCGGCCTGCTCACTGCTGCCGACTGGACCGCCCGCTTTGTCAGCCCCCGCGACATCGGTAGTCACGATTCCCCCGCGCCCATCGTCGGCGGCGTGATCGACCTGCCTGACGACGTCGTCCGCGCCCGTCTCTATGCCACCGCCAACGGCGTCTATGTGCCTGAACTCAACGGCCGGCGGGTCGGCGACGAAGAGCTCGCTCCCGGTTGGACTGCTTACCAGCACCGGCTGCGCTACCAGACGTATGACGTCACTGACCTCGTCGGGCCTGGCGAGAACCGCCTCGAGTTCCTGCTCGGCAACGGCTGGTATCGCGGGCGCCTCGGCTTCCGGGGAGACCATGGCCTCTACGGCGACCGGCTGGCCGTGCTGGCCCAGCTCGAGGTGACCACCGCCGACGGCTCGGTGCATGTGCTCGCGAGTGACACGACCTGGACCGCGCGGGAGAGCGGCGTCCTGACCGACGACCTGTACGACGGCCAGCAGGTGGACCTCCGCCGAGCCCCCGGAGAACCCGGTGCGGTCGAGGTACTCGACGCCGATCTGGGCGTGCTTGTCGCGCCCGACGGGCCACCCGTACGCGTCACCGGCGTGCTGCCGGCTGCAGAGGTGAGCGAGTCGCCGTCCGGCCGGACACTCGTCGACTTCGGGCAGAACCTGGTCGGCCGGCTCCGGCTGCGGGTCCGCGGTGGCACGAGCGGCGACGAGATCGTGTTGCGCCACGCGGAGGTGCTGGAGAACGGCGAGCTGGGCGTCCGCCCGCTGCGGACCGCCAAGAACACCGACTCCTTCGTTCTGGCCGGTCCCGACGAGGTGACGCTCGAGGCGAACCTGACCTTCCACGGATTCCGGTACGCCGAGGTGACCGGCGTACCGGGGTTGCGACCGGAGGACGTCGAGGCAGTCGTCATCGGGTCGGACCTGCGCCGCAGCGGCTGGTTCGAGTCGTCGCACGAGCTGCTCGACCGGTTCCACGAGAACGTCGTGTGGGGCATGCGCGGCAACTTCCTCGATGTCCCGACGGACTGCCCGCAGCGCGACGAACGGCTCGGCTGGACCGGCGACCTCCAGGTCTTCTCGCCCACCGCGAGCTTCCTGTTCGACAGCGCGGGATTCCTCACCAGCTGGCTGGCGGATCTGGCCGTCGAGCAGCAGAAGGACGGCTCGGTCCCGTTTGTTGTGCCCGACATCCTCCGGGAAACCAGCCCCGCGACCGCGGCTTGGGGTGATGCGGCCACGATCGTTCCCTGGGTTCTCTACGAGCGCACCGGCGACCTCGCCCTGCTGGCCCGGCAGTTGCCCAGCATGCGCGCCTGGGTGGATCGGATGGCCGACCTGGCAGGTGACGACCTGCTGTGGGCCGGCGGCTTCCAGTTCGGCGACTGGCTCGACCCGACTGCACCGCCGGAGAACCCGTTCGGCGCCAAGGCGGATCCGGACGTCCTGGCCACCGCCCACCTGGCCCGCTCAGCCGAGATCGTCGGGCGGGCTGCCCAGCTGGTCGGCGACACCGATCAAGCGCGGCAGTACGCCGACCTGGCTGCCCGGGTACGCGACGCCTTCGCGGCGGAGTACATCACCGACGGTGGGCGCGTGCTCGGTGACGCCGCGACCACCTACGCCCTGGCACTGCAATGGGCCCTGCTGCCCACCGAGTCGCAACGGCGCCGTGCCGGACGCCGACTGGCCGACCTGGTGCGCACTTCTGGTTTCCGGATCAGCACCGGATTCGTCGGCACTCCACTGATGACCGACGCGCTGACCGACGCGGGCGAGCCGGACCTGGCGTACCGGTTGCTGCTCCAGACCGGATGCCCGTCCTGGCTGTATTCCGTGACGATGGGCGCCACGACGGTCTGGGAACGCTGGGACAGCATGCTGCCGGACGGCAGTATCAACCCGGGCGAAATGACGTCCTTCAACCACTACGCTCTCGGGGCCGTCGCCGACTGGATGCACCGCCGCGTGGCCGGCCTCGCACCCGCCGAGCCCGGCTATCGCAGCATCGAAGTACGACCCGTACCGAACTCACGCCTCACCCACGCGGCGGCGCGCCACCTGACGCCGTACGGCGAGGCCGCGGTCTCGTGGAACCGCTCGGACGGCCAACTCCGGCTGAAGGTGACTGTGCCGGTGGGCTCCACTGCCGCTGTCCACGTGCCGGGTGGCGCCGCACCGGTCGAGGTTGAGCACGGCACTCATGAGTGGACCGTGGACGACCCGTGCGCCGATACCTCGCCCCTGCCGGCGGATCCCAGCATCCGCCAACTCCTGGACCACGAACCGACCTGGAACGCGGTCGCCGCCGCGGCGCGCGATGCGGGCGTCGTCACTGATGACATGCAGCTGGCGGCGCGGCTGACCCGGTTCCTCGACGCGCCTGCGAACCAACTCGTCAACGCTGCCACTGCCGGGGGCCTCGCGCCCGGTGGCGATGCCCTGCGGGCCAACCTCGACTCCCTTTCATTGTGAACAGCCTCAGGAGGTACTCATGACGATCCGACGGTCGACAGCACTGGCCCTCGTCGCGGCCGGCTCGCTCGCGCTCACCGCGTGCAGCGCCGGCAGCCTCGGTTCCAGCAGCGGCGGGAGCAGTGGTTCCGTCACGCTGTCCTTCCTGGTGGACAACGGCGACCAGACCGTGAAGACGGCCGAACAGCTGGCCAAGGACTTCACGGCCAAGAACCCCGGCATCACCATCAAGGTGGAGACCCACCCGGCCGGCAGCGAGGGCGACAACATCGTCAAGACCCGGCTGTCGACCGGCGACATGTCAGACGTCTTCAT
>JAWWOY010000105.1:0-8622 GCA_033851195.1 Kribbellaceae bacterium
ACGGCGGCCGACCTCGCCGCGATCGTTCTCATGGGTCCGCTCGTAGTTTCAGTGGTCACTAACGTGTGGGCGCTCCTGTGGAGGCCGGTAGCGGCCTCGCCGCTTGGTCCGCTGCAGCACAGGCTGCTGCTGCTGGCAGAGTCGCTCGTGGTCGTACTGCTGTTTCAGCCCGTCGAGCCGGCTCTTCAATTCACCGCGGCAGGCGTGCTGTATCTAGGGCTGGCAGCGGGTGCGGCGTTCTTGCTATGGCGCAGGGGCTCAGTGCCTTGCGGCTGTTGGGGGTCGGACAAGCACAAGGTCAGCGGACGCCTCGTGGCGGCAGATCTGCTGCTGGCAATGCTCGCGTTCTCCCAGATTGGCGGAGTGCGCACGATCGGCATCGGCTCGGGTCTGCTGGTCGTGCTGAGCGGCTTCGCGCTGGCCTTGGTGTTCGCTGTGGCCCTGCCCGACGTCCGGCATGCATACCAGGGCGTCGCCAAGCGTGCGGACAACGACCGCCGATGGTTCAACGGATTCCCGGACCTGGAGGACGCATGACTACGTGGTTGATCGGCGCAATGGTGGCGCAGTGGATAGTGATCTTGGTTCTGGTCGCCATGAACGCCGTGCTGTTCCGACAGTTGGGCATCATCGTCATGGGGTCGGCGCGCGGAGTGGAAGCGAGCGGGATCCCCGTCGGTAAAAAGCCGCCGCAGGATCGGCTGACCGCCTTACATGGTGACTGGGCTCCGTCCAATTGGTCGGGTCAGTCGTACCTGATCTTCTTTGCCGGGACGTACTGTTCCGAATGTGCTCAGCTCTGGCCGACCCTTAGGGAACTCCATGAACGTGGTCTGCAACTGGTCGTCATGCTCTTTTACAACGATGCTGCGGAGATTGCACCGTATGTAAGGGAGCACGATGTGCCGGCCGTCGTTATTCCAACCGACCAGGAGACCGGACACCGCTTCGACGCCGTCGCCGTGCCCTTTGCCTATGTCATCGATGCACGTGGTGGTGTAGCCGCGAAGGGAATGGCGGGCGGCGAAGCCAGGCTCGCCGAGTTCGCGACGTTGTGCGGGGTGCCGTCTGAGCACGCCGCAACCGGTTGATTGCAAGGGTCAAGCACAACACACGGAGGGTAGCGTGCGACAGGCACTCAAGACACGAGACGACTGGTTGACCGAGGCTATCGGACGCACCACCTCACGGCTGAGCCGCCGATCCGTGCTGGCCAAGGGCGGAGGTTTCATCGCAACGGCGTTCGCCACTGCGGTGTTGGGGCCTCTGAACGGCAAGGACGAGGCGTTCGCCGCAATCTCTACGTGCCATCCGCCCTGCGGAGAATACTGTTCTGGCTGCACGCGTGCCGGAGGCTGCCCAAGCTGCATGGTCAACTGTACGAGCAGCGACCCCTTCGGGCGTGGAACCCGCTGCTGCCCCCACGCCAGCGGCTGGTGGTATACCCGTAGCGCTAAGGGTACCCGCGTTCTCTGCCGGGACTGCCGGGTCATGTATGGCCCCTGTTCCTGCACCAAGGAGTGGTGCGAGGGCTTCTGCGGATGCAGATCCACAATCCGCTACTAGTGAGCAGCCAGCAGCGATGTGGTCGACTGTCTCAGCCGTGGTCGCGGTGGCACTAGCCCTCGTGGCTGGGCTGATCTCCTATGGCAGCACTTGAGGAATGAACGTCCTGGGGACGGTTGAAGGGGCCGGTCGGTCCCGAAGACGTCTGATCACGGCTCTGTTCTTGGGCATGGTCCTGGGAGGAGCCGCGCTGATGATCGCGCTCGGCCTCCTGCATTACGGCGCCCGCTCGTATGGCCTGCTAACTCCGTCCGCAGTCGCTCTCGTGCTGGCCGTGCTTCTAGTGCTGGAACTGACCGGAGGAATCCGCAGACTGGCAATGAACCGGAGGGTTCCGGCCGGATGGGTCCGTGATGGAGGTGCTCGGGCGGGCCTGATCTGGGGGACCGCGCTCGGTAGCGGTCTGGCGACCGAGGCGCCCTACGGGGTATTCCATGCCTCCCTCGCGCTCGCCGTTCTGAACCCGACATCCTGGCCGGTGGTTGCCGTTCCCATCACCTTCGGCACAGGTCGAGTCATCGTCACCGCGATCCCCGGTATACGGCGGGGCATAATAGATAAGGCCCAGCTCACTCTCGAGATCGCTGGGCGGACCATCCCGGTCGGCATGCTAATCGCCCGAGTGTGTTCACGGGTGACGCTACTCGCCGTTTTCCTGGCCACGCTGATCGGAGTTATCCGCGGTTGACTCGGGACATTAGCCACTCTCGTCTTGACGGCCGTCATTCCATAAAGCCCGTTCCGCTACGGATCGATACGGTTGAACGATGACGAATTGTCCGCGGCGGCCCGGACCACACCCATGGAAAGAGGACCGATATGACGCTGAGCATGATCGACCCAAGGCCCGCACTCGTCGTGATCGACCTGCAGAAGGGATTCATGACCCGTCCCACGGTGCATCCCATCGACGAGATCGTGCGGCGGGCAGCGCGGCTGGCCGGTGCGTTCCGCGACAAGGGTCTTCCCGTCGTGCTGGTCAACGTCACCGGCATGGCACCGGGCCGTACCGACGCCGACCGGTTCGAGCAGGCCGGGGAGGCGAGCAGATCCTGCCGCCGGACTGGGCCGACCTCGTCACGGAGCTCGACGTACACCCGGACGACGTACTGATCACCAAACAGCGGTGGGGCGCGTTCCACGACACGCGCTGCACGAGCGCCTGCAGGAGCTCGGCGTCACCCAGATCGTGCTGGCCGGGGTCAGGACCAGCATCGGGGTCGAGTCCACCGCTCGCGCGGCCTATGAACACGGCTACCACGTCGTCCTCGCCACCGACGCGATGACCGACGGCAGTGCCTACGCGCACCAGAACAGCATGGAACGTATCTTCCCCGACCTCGGCGAGACCACCACCACCGACGAAGTACTCGACCTGCTTGACAAGTCCCGCTGAGCCGGCGAGGCGGTCAGAGCCAGGTTGGCCGATGGCGCTGAGCCGACGGCGCGAGGATGCTGGAGGTGACCCAGTACCCGGAGGGATCTCCATGGACACCATCGCTCCACACGGACTACATCACGTCACCGCGGTCGCCGAGGACCCACAGCGCAACGTCGACTTCTACACGACGGTCCTTGGCCTGCGGTTGGTCAAGCGGACGGTCAACTTCGACGTAACCGGCACCTACCACCTGTACTACGGCGACGAGACAGGCAGCCCGTCGACGTTGCTGACCTTCTTCCCCTGGCCCGGAGCCCCGGCCGGCCAGCAGGGCACCGGCCTGACCACAGCCACCGCATTCAGTGTGCCGGGCGAGTCGCTCGGCTGGTGGCAGCGGCGACTCAAGGACCTCGGCGTCGAGGCGGACGAGCCGGTGAGCCGCTCGGACGAGGACGTGCTGCGGTTGCGGGATCCCGACGGCCTGGTCGTCGAACTGGTCGCTTCCGACGGCGATCACAGATCGGGCTGGGACGGCGCCGCGGGCATCTCGCCCGACCAGGCGATCCGGGGCCTGCACTCGGTGACGATGACGGAGCGGCAGCTTGATCCGACCGCTGGGATGCTGGGCGGCAAGCTGGGGATGCGGTTCGGTGCCGATCAGGCCGACCGGACCCGGTTCACGATGGCCGACGGCAAGGCCGGAACGTTCGTCGACGTGGCCGCGGACCGGGGGCAGCGCGGCCGGCAGGCCGCGGGCACCGTCCACCACATCGCGTTCCGGGCACCGGACCAGGACACTCAGGCTCGCTGGCGGCTGGAACTGCTCGACGCCGGGATCCAGGTCACCGAGATCATCGACCGCCAGTACTTCACCTCGATCTACTTCCGGGAACCTGGTGGAGTGCTGCTGGAGATTGCGACCGACCAGCCCGGGTTCACGATCGACGAGCCGCTGCTTGAGCTCGGCCAGGCACTGAAGCTGCCGCCCTGGCTGGAACCCACCCGCGAGCAGATCGAGAACACCCTGCCGATGCTGCGGGTGCCTCCTGCTGCGTCAACCCGGGCTGCAGGCTGATGAACGAGTTGCTGCGGCGTCCGCACGTCTGGCTGCCGGGCACGGAACAGCCGCCGCTCCTGCTCCTGCACGGGACCGGCGGTGACGAGCACGACCTCCTCGGCCTCCGCGGCCAACTGGCTGCCGGCTCCCCCACGCTGTCTCCGCGAGGGACGGTGCAGGAGCACGGCATGAACCGGTTCTTCCGGCGCTTCAGCGAGGGAGTGTTCGACGAGGATGACCTGCGAGCGCGTACCGACGAGCTGGCCGCGTTCCTGGTCGCGGCCGAGCAGGAGTACGGAGTCCGGCCGGGCAGCTGGCTGGCCGTCGGGTTCTCCAACGGCGCGAACATCGCAGCGGCGCTGCTACTGCGGCACCCCGCCGCATTGACCGGAGCCGTTCTGCTCGCCGCGGTGGTCCCGTTCCGTGATGAGGAGCCGCGCGACGGTGCGCTCGCCGGCAAGAACGTCGCTGTCGTCAACGGCCGGCAGGATCCACTCGCCAACCCTGAGCAGACCACCCAACTCGTCGATCTCCTGCGCCGCGAGGGCGCCGATGTGCAGGAGTTGCCCTTCCCCGGCGGCCACACGATCGACCCGCGGATGCTGCCGCGGATCAGGCAGTTCATCGACACCCACTGGGGGAGCCCTGCACCACAGCAGCGATGACGTTGCCTCAGGCACCGACAGCGATCCCAGCTGGACGCCACTCGTTTTGCGGTGAATCCGAACATGCTGTATCAATGTATCAATTCATTGATACAGGAGGCTTCTCATGGGCGGGCCGATGGTGGTCGCGGTGGTGGTGCTGGTGGGCTGTGGTGTTCTGGTGGCCGGATTGTGGCGACGGAGGCCGGCCGACGTCGCTGAGCTGGCCACGGCAGACGAGTACACGGCTGCAGTGGCCCGGCATCTGCGCTGGACCAGATGGATCGCCTGGCCGCTTGCCATGGGATTGGCAACCGCGTCGATCACGGCATTCGACGAGCAGTCGGTGATAGTTGCTCCGGTGCTGGCCATGCTTGGCGTCGTGGTCGCTTTCACGGTCGGCGAGTTGACCGCGCCGGTGCCGGCCAGGATGGGGCCTCGCAGCGCGTTGCTGGAGCCGCGGGTCCCGGTGAACTACCTGAGCCCGGCGCACCGAGCATTGTGGATCGCTTCGATGGTCGTCGCCGTGGTCGTCGCGACCACGGCGTTGATGCTCGCCGGCGAGACCGGCCGGGACATCTCCCTGAGCTGTGCAGCCGGCGGTGAGACGATCAGCCCGTTTCCCGGGTTGGCGTATGGAGCAGCGGGGCTCTGGGCGCTGGTCCCGGTCGAGGTGACGGGCAACATGGCCTTCCGTCGGGTGACCAATCGGCCGGCCAGCAGTGTGCCCGCGGCGGCGCCGGCAGATCGGCTGCTCCGCGTCGCAACTACCTATGCAGTGGTCCGGGCCACCGCCGCCGCCAGCCTGTTGGTGATCGGTGGGGTTGGCTTCTCAGCAGGTACGGCTCTGGTCCACTTGGGCGACGGACCTTGCGCGGCTGGTTGGCGGGTGCCGCTGGGCTGGACGTTTCTTGTTCTCGCTGTCCTTGCTGCGCTCGGGCTCGTGATCGTGACCGTCGACGCCATCGGGGCAGGTCGTTCCGGCAGCTTGCGCGCCGTGGCAAGACAACAGCAACAGCAACACCAATGACCGAGCCAGCCGCACCCGGCCAGCAGCAGGACGTCGCGCCGCGCTTGTGGGTCGACACTGCGTCGCCCGTTCCGCCGTACGAGCAGATCCGGGGGCAGGTCACGACCTTTGTCGCGGCTGGGAGTCTGGCGCCGGGGAGTCGGCTGCCCAGTGTGCGCCAGCTCGCCGCAGACCTTGGTCTGGCAGCCGGCACAGTGGCCCGGGCGTACCGGGAATTGGAGGCTGCCGGGGTGGTGGAGACCAGGCGGCGAACCGGAACGCACGTGGCTGCGCAGCCGGCCTTCGAGCCCCGTCCGGTGGACGCCCTGACGGACCTGGCTGGCCGTTTCGTCCACGAGGCGAGGCTCGCCGGGGCATCACCGGACGCGATCCTTGCAGCTGTCGCCCAAGAGCTCAGGGCAAGAGGCTGATGCGGAGGGCGCTTACGGAGGCGCTCGGTACGCCGGTCAGAGGGTGCAGTTCACCAGGACGGGCTCGTTCACCAGCGTGATCCCGAACGCGTCCCGGACCTGGTTGCGCACGTGCCCGGCCAGCGCGAGCAACTCCTTCGCCGTTGCGCCACCCCGGTTCGTCATCGCCAATGTGTGCTTGGTCGAGACCGCGGCGTTGCCGATCGCGAACCCCTTGCTCACCCCGGCATGCTCGATCAGCCAGGCCGCGCTGGTCTTCACCCGACCGTCCGGCTGCGGCCATTGCGGCGCACCTGCCGGTACGTCGGCCGGCGTGGCGACGATCGGGTTGGTGAAGAAGGACCCGGCGCTCCAGGTGTCATGGTCGGCCTGGTCCAACACCATGCCCTTGCTCCGGCGCAGTCCGAGGACAGCCTCACGCACCTCCGTCATCGGTGCACGCGAGCCGATCTCCAGGTCGAGGACCCGGGCCAGCTCGGCGTACCCGATCGGGGCGGACAGGTCGCCGAGCGGCAACTGGAAGGCGACCTCGACTACGGCGTACCGGGCGGGGTCGAGCTTGAACCGGGAACTGCGGTAGGTGAAGCCGCAGTCGGCCGCGAAGACGGTGCGGACCTGGTTGTCGATCCGGTCCCAGACGCGGACCCAGGCGATCGTCTCGGCCACCTCGTGGCCATAGGCGCCGACGTTCTGGACCGGGGTCGAGCCGGTCAGGCCGGGGATGCCGGACATCGACTCGAGTCCGCTCCAGCCTTCGGCGATCGCGCGCTGCACCACGCTGTCCCAGTCCTCGCCGGCGGCGATCCGAACCATCGCGCCGGAGCACGCGTCGGCGTCCACCCGGATGCCGGTGGTGGCGATCCGGATCACGGTGCCGCGGAAGCCCTCGTCCCCGATCACGACGTTGCTGCCGCCGGACAGCAACAGCGCAGGCTGCTTCGCGGCGTCGGCATCCCGGATGGCCGCGATCAGGTCTTCCTCGGTGGTCACGGTGACCAGGCGGTCGGCCGGGCCACCGATCCGCAGGGTGGTCAAGTCAGCCAGACGAACATCGGTGCTCACGAGACGCGCACAACCGCCTTGGCCCGGCCAAGCACCTTCTGCTCGTCGGCGACGGCGGTGATGTCAATCTCGGCGGTGCCGTCGGCGACCTTCTCCACCTTCGCCGAGAACGTCACCGTCGCGCCCTTGTCGTCGTCCGGGACCACCACCGGCTTGGTGAAGCGGACGCCGTACTCGAGCAGGTCGGCCGGGTCATCCAGCCAGTCGGTGACCACCCGGACGGCCTGCGCCATCGTCAGCATGCCGTGCGCGATCACGCCGGGCAGCCCGATGGCCACGGCCATCCGGTCGCTGTAGTGGATCGGGTTGAAGTCGCCGCTGGCGCCGGCGTACCGGACCAGGGTGTCGCGGCGCACGGTGACGGTCAGCGACGGCAGTTCGGAGCCGACCTCGACGGCGGTCATGCGGACTCCACGTTCTGAGAGCTGGGGCGGTTGTGCGTTACGGTCGCGGTCGAGGTGGCAAGCTTCTCGCCGTCGACTGTGCTCAGCACGGTCTCGTACATGATCACCTCGATGTCACCGGCCTTGCGGACGGTGGTGATCGTCGCGGTCGCGGTGACCTCGTCGCCGGCCTTGATCGGACGGACGTAGTTGAACTTCTGCGCGCCGTGCACGATCCGGTCCAGCCGCAGGCCGAGATCCGGGTCCGCCAGCAGCAGGTCCAGGGCGCGGGCGCTCAGCACGAAGGCGAAGGTCGGTGGGGCGATCGGGTTCTTTCCGCGGTACGCCGGGTTCGGGTCGCCGATCGCCTCGGCGAACTCGCGGATCTTCTCCCGGCCGACCTGGTAGGGCTCGGCGGCGGCTGAATAACTCCGGCCGACCATCGTGGCGTCGATCGTCATGCCCAGAACCCTACTGGCACAGTTACTCACCGAGCGCCGCCATCCACCCTGAGGACGCAGCGACTTTTGGGCATAGCGAAAGGCCGCTCCGGTCGACCGGAGCGGCCCCTCGCGAAAACTGCTGAGGTCAGCGGGTCTCGCGGTGCTCGGTGTGGTCGTTGCAACGAGCGCAGTACTTCTTCAGCTCAAGACGATCCGGGTCGTTACGCCGGTTCTTCTTGGTGATGTAGTTCCGCTCCTTGCAGACGGTGCACGCCAGCGTGATCTTCGGGCGGACGTCGCTTGCCTTGGCCACTGCTGCCTCTTCTTGATCAGGAGCGCGCCGGGCGCGCTCTCGAGTTGCGTTACTGTCGGTGGGTAGCGGGGGCGGGAGTCGAACCCGCGACACCACGATTATGAGCCGTGTGCTCTAACCACCTGAGCTACCCCGCCAGAGAGTCCGTCACCCCACCCGGAGACCGGGCGGGACTTGGTTTCTCAGAGCCCCTTTACGGAATCGAACCGTAGACCTTCTCCTTACCATGGAGACGCTCTGCCGACTGAGCTAAAGGGGCGGGCCGAGAAGAGAGATTACACGGCCAGCCGCCTCGATGTGAAATCGAGGTGGACGCACCGTGGAGGGCTCCTC
>JAWWOY010000121.1:0-3472 GCA_033851195.1 Kribbellaceae bacterium
AGTTCGATCACGACGACCCCGCCGAGCCCGACCCGCGGCTCAGTCATGCGCTGACCGAGGACGGCCGGGTTCCGCTGGCCGGGTTCCTGGCCGAGCACGACATCATCGTCAACTGTGTCCTGCAGGATCCCGATTCACCGCTGACCTTCCTGGTCGAGGACGATCTGAAGCTGCTCGAGCCGGGCAGCCTGATCATCGATGTCTCCTGCGACGAGGGCATGGGCTTCAGCTGGGCCCGGCCGACCAGCTTCATCGACCCCACGTTCGTGGTGGGCGACAACATCATGTACTACGGCGTCGACCACAGTCCGTCGTACCTATGGAACTCCGCCACCTGGGAGATCAGCGAGGCACTGCTCCCGTACCTGCGCACTGTGCTCGACGGCAGTGAGGCCTGGCAGGCCGATAGCACGATCAGCCGGGCCATCGAGATCGAAGGCGGCCGGATCCGCAACCCGGGCATCCTCTCGTTCCAGCACCGCTCCCCGAACTATCCGCACCCGCACGTCTGAACGGGTCAGACGTGTGCCAGGTGTTCGTGGGCCAGGTGTTCGTGCACGAGGCGGACGGCGAGGGCACCGTCACCGACGGCGGCGGCCACCCGCTTGACCGAGCCGCTGCGGATGTCGCCGGCCGCGAACACCCCTGGCCTGCTCGTCTCCAGCAGCTTCCGGCCGGCGTCCGACGGGTGAGTAGCCTCCAGCTGACTGCCGGTCAGCACGAAGCCGTGCTCGTCCAGAGCGACGCAGTCCCGCAGCCACTGGACATGCGGCGAGTTGCCGATGAACACGAACATGGCCTTCGCCGGCACGGCGCGCCTCTCGCCGGTCTTCAGGTTCTCGATCACGACCTCCGTCAGCGCCTTGTCGCCATCGAGCTCGCGAACCTCGCTCCCGAGCCACACCTGCACCCCGGGGGTCTGCCTGATCCGGTCGGCCAGGTAACGGGACATGTCCCGCTCGAGGTCCTCGCCTTGGACAACTAAATTGATCTGACCAGCGTGCTGGGCGAGGAAGACGGTCGCCTGGCCCGCCGAGTTGCCACCACCGACGACCACCACCGGGTCGCCACGACACAGGTTCGCTTCCATCTCGGTGGCGGCGTAGTAGATGCTGGTCGGCTCGAATTCGTCCTCACGCGGCAGGCCGAGCTTCCGATAGCGGACGCCGGAGGCGATCACGACCGCGTGGCCACCGACGTGCTCACCGCTCTCCAGCCGGACGACGTGGTGTCCGTCCTCCGCCTCCAGCGCGACCGCCGTGGCGGGCACAGTGAGTTGGGCGCCGAACCGTCTGGCCTGTATGACGGCCCGTTCGGCCAGTTCCCCGCCGCTGATCCCCGCGGGGAAGCCGAGGTAGTTCTCGATCCTTGAAGAGGTCCCGGCCTGCCCACCTGTCGCCACAGACTCGAGGACGACCGTCGACAGGCCCTCCGACGCGCCGTACACCGCGGCGGCCAGACCGGCCGGGCCGGCGCCGACCACGATGAGATCGAACACCGACTGCGACGGAGGGGTATGGCGCAGGCCGAACGCAGCAGCCAGCACCCCGTTGTCCGGG
The DNA here is from genome assembly GCA_033851195.1 of Kribbellaceae bacterium. Lineage (GTDB taxonomy): Bacteria > Actinomycetota > Actinomycetes > Propionibacteriales > Kribbellaceae > Kribbella. The sequence continues at coordinate 1,560 of JAWWOY010000121.1, forward strand.
TTGCGCAACACCTCGCCGTGCCAGATCACCACCGGTGTCTGATCCCTGTCGATACCGAGCTCGCGCAGCAGGCGGTCGGCGTCGGTGTCGCTCTCCAGGTCGATCCACTGGTGCGGCAGCCGGTTGCGGGCGGCGAACTCGCGTAGCCGGCGGGTGTCGGCGGAGTACCGCGAGCTGATGATGACGAACCCGGCACCCAGGGACAGCTGCAGCGAACGCCGGATCAAGAAGGCCCGCAGAATGAGGTCGGCCAGCCGCGGCTCGCGTGTCACCAGACTGCGTAGCCGCTCCACCGGGACCGAGAGCACCTCACCAGCCTCGCGGGTCACCGTACTGAGGAAGAACGGCTGACCGGTGAGCATGCCGATCTCGCCGAGGAACCGATGCTGCCCATGGACGGCGATCACCCGTTGCTCCGGGCCGAGATCCTGCACCACTGTGGCGTGCCCGTCGAGGATGACGATGAACTCGTCGGACGTCTCCCCCGCCCGGTACAGGACCTCCCCCGCGCGGGTCGGCCGGCGGGTACCAAGCGCGGTCAGCTCGAGCAGCTGGGCATCGTTCAGCCGGGGATAGGCGCCGTACAGGTCCGGGGTCTCCTCGACGGCCTCGCTCATACGAAAGTCTCGTCGACGTAGCACCAGCGCCAGTCCTCGCCGGGTTCGAAGGACTGGACGATCGGGTGGCCGATGTGAGCCGCGTGCGCACGGGCATGCTTCAGCGGCGACGAGTCGCAGCAGCCCACGTGACCACAAGTGAGGCAGAGCCTCAGATGTACCCAGGGCGAGTTGAGCCGGAGGCACTCCTCACAGCCCTCTGGGGTGCGGGGAACCACCGGGCGGACCATCATCAGATGCGGGTCCAGTATCTGGGTCATGTCGACGCGTCCTGCTTGCTCAGCGCGGAATCCAGCCAGGGTCGCAGCACGTCGGCGGGCGCGGCGCCGATCTGGCGTGCGATCAGCTTCCCGTCGCGCAGTACGACGAGGGTCGGGATCGCCTGCGCCTCGAACCGTTGCGACACCTGGGGAGCCTCGTCTGCGTTGACCTTGACCAGCTTGATGCTGCCCGCTTTCTCTGTCGCGAGTTGCTCGAGCACCGGGCTGACCATCCGGCAAGGCCCACACCACGGCGCCCAGATATCGACCAGCACCGGCAGGGTCGCCTGCTCCGCCACCTCGGCGAAGTCATCGTCGCCGGCATCGACGATCCAGGGCAGCGCCTTCTTGCAGTTCCCGCACCTGGGCGTCCCGTTGGCTGCCGCCGGGACCCGGTTGCGGTGTTGGCAGTTCGGGCAGGTGACGATCTTCGGCTCGGCGGTCATGCTGCCACCACCTCAAGGTTCTCGTGCGTGACCACGATCTCGCCGTCGCGCACCGTCACCCGGAGCACCGCCCCGTCCAGTACGTCGCCGCTGAGCAGGAGCCGGCCGATCCGGGTCTCCACCTCACGGGCGATGAACCGCCGCAGCGGACGCGCGCCGTACACGGGGTCGAAGCCCTGGGCCGCGATGAAGTGGGCTGCCTCCGGCTCTACCTCGAGCGTCAGCTGCCGGTCCGCCAGCCGGGTCCGCAGGTCGTCGAACATCAGGTCGACGATGCGTTCGATCTCGGCGATGGTGAGCGGCCTGAACAGCACGATCTCGTCCACCCGGTTGAGGAACTCCGGCCGGAAGTGCCGGCGCAGCTCGTCCATCACGGCATCGCGGGCGTCCTCCTTCACCTGGCCGTCGGCGGTCACCCCGTCGAGCAGGTACGCCGAGCCGATGTTGGAGGTCATGATGATCACGGTGTTGCGCAGGTCCACCGTGCGGCCCTGGGCATCGGTCAGCCGGCCGTCGTCGAGGATCTGCAGCAAGGTGTTGAAGACGTCCGCGTGCGCCTTCTCGATCTCGTCGAACAGCACCACCGAGTA
>JAWWOY010000133.1:0-2936 GCA_033851195.1 Kribbellaceae bacterium
GCCGGGACGGCCACGCATACGCAACCCCGCCAGCAAACGCTTACCCGACCGAAAAACCGGCCTTACGTATGCGCTGGTGGCGGACCGACCCCGTCGGGGCCGGAATCATGGCCAACCCCGTGTCCACGCGGGCTGACCTTTGGTCGCGCGGGCCAACCGGCCGCCAACCGGCCAACGGTCGAGACCTCGGACACCATCTCGGGACCGCGGACAGGCAATACCGTGTCCGAAGTCCCACTTCGGTGACCGAGGACCCGAGTAGCCGGTATCCACCGATGAGCAATGCGCCGTGTGCGGCTGCCACACCAACCCAGCGGGCACTGTGTCGGTTTACGACATGGATCGCGGTTCGGTACGGACCTAGGTTCCACACATGGACCCAACGGTTCCACTCATGGACCCAAGCGACGCGCCCGGACACCGTTCCGAACCTGTGCTCGAGACCACCGGGTTGAGCAAGACCTTCCGTGGCTTCACCGCCGTGGACGCGGTCGACCTGGCCGTCGCCGAGGGTGACGTGCACGCTCTGGTCGGGCCGAACGGCGCTGGCAAGACGACGCTGTTCAACCTGCTGACCGGCTTCCTCAAACCCAGCGCCGGCCAGATCATGCTCGGAGGCCGCGACATCACCGGCTCGTCACCGGAACGGATCGCTCGGCTCGGTGTGGCCCGCTCGTTCCAGATCACCAATCTCTTCGAGCAGTTGACGCTGCAGGAGCATGTCGAGTTGGCCCTGCTGGGGACCACGAAGCTGGGCCACAAATTCTGGGTATCCGACCGCGTGCTGACCAGGTTCCGCGTCCGCGCCGGCGAACTGCTTGACCAGGTGGGACTCGCCAGGCACCGGAACGTACCGGCCGGAACGCTCGCCTACGGCCAAAAACGCGCGCTGGAACTCGCGCTCGCACTCGCCCTTGATCCCACCTTGTTGCTGCTCGACGAGCCCACCGCCGGTATGGGGATGGAGGACGTCGAGCGAACAGTCGAACTGGTCCGGCGGATCCGAACCGACCGCACTGTCGTTCTCGTCGAACACAACATGAGTGTGGTGGCCGGCCTCGCCGACCGGGTCACGGTGCTCCAATTCGGCCGGATCCTGACCGAGGGCACGTACGACGAGGTGCGCAACAACCCCATGGTGATCGAGGCATACCTGGGCGGTGAGTCCGCTGCTTAGCGTCCAGGGCATCGATGCGTCGTACGGCGAGGCGCAGGTGCTGCGCGACGTGTCCCTCGAAGTCGCGACCGGCGAGGTGGTCACGCTGGTCGGTCGCAACGGCGCCGGGAAAACGACTCTGTTGCGCTGCCTGATGGGGCTGCACCGCCCGACGGCAGGCGCGGTCACCCTGGACGGCACCGACATCACCGGACTGCCCGCCCATCGCCGCGCGCGTCGGGGTCTCGGGCTGGTGCCGGACGATCGCGGTGTCTTCGCCAGCCTGAGCGTCGAGGAGAACCTCAGACTGCCACCCGCAGTCAGCGACAGCGCGTGGTCCCTGGAGCGCGTGTACGAGTCGTTCCCCGTGCTGAAGGAACGCCGGAAGTTCCCCGGCACGAAGCTTTCCGGAGGCGAGCAGCAGATGCTCGCCATCGCCCGAGTGCTGCGGATGGGGGCCCGACTGCTGCTGTGCGACGAGCCGACCGAAGGCTTGTCCCCCGTGCTGGTACGCCAGATCGGGGACATCCTGCGCGACGTCAAGGCGTCCGGGGTGACGGTGCTGCTCGTTGAGCAGAACGTCCGGTTCGCCTCGACCGTTGCCGACCGCCACTACCTGCTCGCCCAAGGCCGGGTCGCGCAAACGCTGGACAACGCCGAAGTGCGAGAGCGAGAGCACGAACTCCTCGACTACTTGGGCATCTAACGGGTATCTGACCCACCCCATCGGAGGAGAACCTGATGCGACGAAACCTCATTCCGGCGATCTCGACCCTGGCGGTCGTCTCGCTGCTGGCAGCGTGCAGCGGTGGCGCGGGTGGCCCGTCCAGTGGTGGCGGGAAGATCAGCGACGACAAGATCGTGCTGGGCGTCATCAACGACCAGACCGGTATCTACAGCGAACTGTCCGGCCCCAACGCCGTCGAAGCGGTCAAGATGGCCGTCGATGATTTCAAGGCCAAGTACGGCGACAAGGCGGTCAGCAAGAACATCGAGGTGGTCGTCGCCGACCACCAGAACAAGCCCGAGGTGGCCAACACCAAGGCGCAGGAGATGTACGACCGGCAGAAGGCCGACATCATCCTCGACGTACCGACCTCGTCAGCCGCGCTGGCAGTTGCCGGACAGGCGTTGGCGAAGAAGAAGCTGTACATCAACATCTCCGCGGCGACGACCGCGCTGACCAACGACAAGTGCAACAAGTACACCTTCCACTACGCGTACGACACCTACATGCTGGCGAACGGAACCGGTACGGCGGTGACGGAGGCCGGGGCGAAGAACTGGTACATCGTCTACCCCGACTACGCGTTCGGGCAGGACATGGAGAAGAGCTTCACCAAGGCCATCGAGGCGGCAGGCGGCAAGGTCGTCGGCAAGAAGTCGTCGGAGTTCCCCAACACCAGCGGGGATTTCTCGTCCCAGCTGCTGCAGGCGCCGGCGGCCAAGCCCGACGTACTGGGCACCATGCACGCCGGTGGTGAGCTGGTGAACCTCGTGAAGCAGTACAACCAGTTCAAGCTCAAGGACAAGGGCATCGGCCTGTCGGTCGGTCTGATGTTCATCACCGACATCCATTCGCTCGGCCCGGACGCGTTGGCAGGAACGAAGTTCACCGACGCCTGGTACTGGAACTTCGACAAGCAGAACCGGGAGTGGGCCGACAAGTTCAAGGCGAAGACCGGATCCCGGCCGTCATTCGCGCATGCAGCGAACTACTCGGCCGCGATGAACTACCTCGAAGCGGTCCAGGCTGCCGGCACCGACAACTCGGACGCGG
>JAWWOY010000134.1:0-6340 GCA_033851195.1 Kribbellaceae bacterium
GGGGTGGTGGGCGAGTCCGGCTGCGGCAAGTCGACCCTCGCCAGGGTGCTGGTCGGAGTGCAGCGGCCGACGGCGGGAATCGCCTCCTTCCGGGGCCGGGACATCTGGTCGATGCGGCCGGCCGAGCGGCGTACGGCGATCGGCTCGGACACCGGGATGATCTTCCAGGACCCGTCGACCGCACTGAACCGCCGGCTGCCGGTCCGCCAGGTGCTGCGCGACCCCCTCGACGTGCACCGCCGTGGCACCGTCGCCCAGCGCAACGAACGGGTCAGGGAACTGATGGTCCTGGTGGGCCTGCCGTCGAGTCTTGCCGACGCCCTTCCAGGTCAGCTGTCCGGCGGCCAGCGGCAGCGGGTCGCGATCGCCCGGGCGCTGGCCCTGGAGCCGTCGCTGGTGGTCGCGGACGAGCCGACCAGCGCACTCGACGTCTCGGTCCGGGCGCAGATCCTGAACCTGCTGCTGGACCTCAAGGAGCGCCTCGGCCTCGCCCTGGTGTTCGTGTCGCACGACATCCAGACCGTACGCCGGATGAGCGACCGGGTGATCACCATGTACCTCGGCCGGATCGTCGAGGAGGCGCCGGCCGGGGAGATCGCCCGGCAGGCCCGGCACCCGTATACCCGGGCGCTGTTCTCGGCCACGCCCGGGCTGATCTCGCCGATCGAGCCGATCCCACTGGTCGGGCCGATGCCGTCCGCGACCAGGCCCCCGAGCGGTTGCCCGTTCCGGACCAGGTGCTGGAAGGCCGACGAGGTCTGCGGGACGTCGATGCCGGACTTCGAGTCCGACGCGGCCGATGTGCCCGACTCAGCGCACCGGTTCCGTTGCCATCACCCCGTTGTCGAGGGTGAGTCCACCGATGACCTGATCACGCAAGCATTGGAGCGTTCATGACCCTTCCAGCCCGGCTGACCGGCGTCATCCCGCCCGTCTGCACCCCCTTCACCCCGGACCTCGAGGTTGACACCGCCTCGCTGGTCCGGCTCGTCGACCACCTGATCGACGGCGGCGTGAGCGGGCTGTTCGTCCTCGGCTCCACCTCTGAAGTGGCTTACCTGCCGGACAGGCACCGCCGGGTGGTGCTCGACACCGTGGTCGGGCATGTCGCCGGACGGCTGCCTGTGCTGGCCGGCGTGATCGACACAGCGACGCTGCGGGTGGTCGACCACGTGCGAACGGCCCGCGCTGCCGGGGTCGACGGCATCGTGGCCACGGCCCCCTTCTACACCCGCACCCACCCGGCTGAGATCGACCGGCACTTCCGGCTGGTCGCGGCAGCGGCCGAGCTGCCCGTCTTCGCATATGACCTGCCGGTGGCAGTGCACTCGAAGCTTGGTGCCGATCTGCTGCTGCGGCTCGCCGCCGACGGCGTACTGGCCGGGGTGAAGGACTCCAGCGGTGACGAGAGCAATCTACGCAAGGTCATCCTGCAGGCCCGCGATCGTGGCGAGGTCGCCGACTTCAGCGTGCTCACCGGCTCCGAGTTGACCGTCGACAACGCCTTGTGGATGGGGGCAGACGGGGTGGTGCCTGGCCTCGGCAACGTGGACCCGCACGGGTACGTGAAGCTCTTCGACCACGCGGCGGCGGGCGAGTGGGAGCAGGCCCGCTATCAGCAGGAGCGGCTGCTGCGCCTCTTCGAGATGATCGGTGTCGGCGACCCGGCGCGGATGGGGATGAGCTCATCCGCACTCGGTGCCTTCAAGGCGGCGCTGCATCTGCGCGGCGTCATCGAGCAGCCCGCGACGGCGCCGCCGCAGATCCCGCTGGATGCCGACGAGATCGCCCAGGTAGGGAAGTACCTGGTTGCTGCCGGTCTGATCTGACCGTGCGGAGCAGGGTGATACCGGTGATCAACGTCCAGACCGGCACTCCGTACGCCGTCACACGTTCCATCCCGCCAGGGCCGAGGCCCAGGTCGTGACCGCCGAAGAAGAGCACCATCGCGATCAGGCCGGCTGCCCCGAACGCAGCGGCGTACCAGCGGGTGCGGGCGATCGGGGCGGGCGGTCGGAGCAGTCCGCCGAGCAGCATGGCCAGATTGCCGCAGGTGAAGATGACAAAGGCGGCGCCCACTACGTGCAGATTCTCGTCGACGTCGGCAGGTGCGAGACCCGCGACGAGCCAGCCGCCACCGGTTGCCAGCAGCAATAAACGGACGAACCAGGAGAGCACGGTGCGGGGCCAGACGGTGGTGGTCAGCAGTACGCCGGCCAGGATCAGCACGCCACCGGTCACGAACGAGACGTTCATCCAGTCGTGCAGAGGGGAGCAGACGTACCGCCGATCGTCACCCCAAGGGCCGCAGTGGATGTTGCCCAGGTCGCTGATGTTGTTGGCCGCCCAACTGTACGGCGGCGTCTTCCAGCCAGACTGGACGGCCAAGTGGACAACGAAGAACTGCACCACCCCGACGATCCAGGCCAGTGCTCCCAGTCTGACCAAGCGCGTGTGTCCCACTGAATCTGCTCCCTCGGTTCCGTCGAGTCGACGGAGCCGACACTAGTGTCCCGCTTCTCGCCCAGGCAGGGCCTGCGCGACCGTCGCGAGGTAGCGCGCACGCTACCTGCGAGTCAGGCGGTCCTTCTGCTGTTTGGCGAGGGAGGCGACGACGGCCGTGTCGGGAACCAGGTTGCTGCCGGTCCTGCCCACCTCGCGAACGGAGATCTCGGCGACCAGGTTGCCCACCACGAAGCTGACCTCGGCGGTTGCCGCGGACTGGCCGGGGTCGCCCGTGACCGCGAGCTTGGCATCGCTCAGCGCACCCGGCACCCCCGGTACGGCGAACTTGGTGCTGTGGTCGTCCTGGCCCCAGAAGCCCTGCTGGAGGACGTCCGCCTTCGCGTTCGAGCCGGTCTTGAACAGCAGTACGGTGAGCCGTTCGCGCCGGTCCGGGCTGGTCCGGAAGGCGTGGTAGCCCTCCTTGAAGTTCGCGTTCAGCAACAGCGCCTTGTCCTCGGGCGGCATCGAGGAGAGCGTGGCGAGGAACGAGTCGGAGTCAAAAGGCCCGGACAGCTCACGTGGATCCGAGCTCTCCGGCGCCAAGTAGCCGGTCGGTACGACGACGAGGGCCGCCAGACCGGTCGGCGGCGCGGTAGTTGCCGGTGGCGACGATTTCGCCGTGCCGCTGCCGGTGGTGGTACCGATGCCGGTCCCGGTGTCGTGCCCACAACCGGCCATCAGGACGGCAGTCAGGAGCACAGCGGTGACGCCGGGGACAGCGCGCCTCACAGTTCCTCCGCGGGTCAGGGGATCGACATGTCGACTCGATGCCACCATTTGAAGATGAACGGAAGGCGAATCAACCCGCGGTGAGCAAGTGTGGACGTATCGTGTGTGCCGATCAGCTCACTTTCGCGCGACGACAAGCAGGTCAACGATCCGCCGCCTCGCGGCGGCCGGATTGAGCGGTTCACAGCCGGCATCGAGGCAGCGCCGGACCACCCGCGGCTCGTCGCGGAGCAGTAACAGGCCGCGGCGCACCAGTACCCAGGCAGGCTTGCGGTGCTCGCGGAGATCCCGCTGCAGTCGGCGTACAAAGGTGACGAGGCGGTGGTGGCGCACGCAGATCGCGGCGGCCAGCAGCCCACGCTCACGCAGTGCGACGGCGATCTGGTCGGCGAAGATGCCCTCGGCAATCACCAGGGGTGAGCCGTGGGTCGTCACCGGTCGATGCCCGATGCAACCATCGACCGAGATGTCGTAGATCGGCACGTCCGCCGCGCCGGTGCTGCAGAGCCGCTCCAGCGCGTCGACCGCCCGCTCCGCGTCCCAGGAGCCCGGGTGGTCCCAGTCGACGATTCCCAGCGGCGACCGAGGCATCGCCGCGTCGTCGCCGTCCCGGTAGAAGTCGTCCAGCCGGACGACAGGTTGTCCCACCCCTTCCGCAAGGTGGGACTTCCCGGCTCCGGAGGGTCCGGCCAACAAGACCACGCGTGCGCTCACCCATGCATTCTGCCCGAGGGGCTCGGGCTGCATTGAACCTCCCGCCCCAGGCGGGCACCTCGCTCCGGTGGAGAATCAGCCACGATGCTGGGGATCGAGGCAGACCTCCGCCTTGCGATGCACCCACCTGGACACCGTCATCGTCAATGGAACCGCCCTCACGGGACACTGTGTTCCTTCCCCGGCGTGCTCTGAGCATATGGTGTCGAATCGGGTGCTGCAGATGCCGCCGACGAGGCAGTACGTGATTCTGTTGCCTTACTTGGCGTTGTTGTCGACGAGTTTCTTGATGTTGGTCTGGACGAGTCGGACCTTGACGAGGATCTTGTCGGCGGTGGCGGCCCAGGTGAACGGCTGGGGGTTGGTGTTCCGGTGGACGACGTAGTCGCGGATCTGGTTGATCGAGACGTCACCCGTGGGTTCTTGGCGAGCAGGCCCGGGCGCGCGCCATCGTCCACCAGGCGGCGCCAAGGTGATCAGGCAGCATCACGTGCTTCGGGTCGGTGTCGAGGCGGTCTGCCCGCGTCCAACAGCTTCACAGCGGATCGGGTGGTGTCGAGGCGATCAGCCTGCGTCGTTGACGCGGTCAGCCCGCATCGTCGTCGTCACCGTCGTCGCTCGGCCGGTTGTCGGTGCGGTGGGTGCCGGTCGGGTCGACTCTCCACTTGAACCCGTGCGGGCTGGTCCACTCCTGGGCGCGGCCGGTCAGCCGCCAGACCTGCCAGTGGGCAAGGGTCTTGACCCGGTGGTGGAACCGCGACGCCGGGGCAAGATTATCTGTGTTGGTTTGCCCCGGCGGGCCGTCGCTGCGATAAGGCTCGATGTGATCGAGGTCGGTGCCGAAGGTGGTCTCGGCGGTGCCGTACGGGAACTGCTCGACCGGGTCCATCAGCTTCACCCGCTCCCGGATCCGATCGGGAATCTCATACGAGTCGACACTGACCCGGTCGTTCAAATCAATCACCGGCTTCACGATGATCTGGCCGTGCCCGACCAGCTCGGCCAGTTGGGCGGCCAGGAACGGCCCGGCTCCCTCCACCCGCACCACCCCCTCACCAGTGGCGAGGGTCTTGTCGGACATGTGCAGATACAAGACATTGCCACCACGACCCCGGCCGGCACCGCCGGCACCGGCGCCGAGGCCGTCGCTGTAGGCGGCCTGCCGGATCGCGGACAGCTTCCCGGCCAACGCCTGCCGGGAGAACGGATCCGGCGCGCCGGCGCCGGTCGCGGCGCCGGCTCCTGGGTCGGCGTCTGGGTCGGTGTCGGGTTCGTCGTTGCGTGCTCGCTGCCGCCAGGCTAGGTCCGCCATGATGTCGAGCAGGTCGGCGGTGTCCAGGGCGTCAAGGTGGTCCAGGTGGTCGCTGTTGCTGGGGTGCGGGGTGTCTCGGTCGGCCTCGTCGTCCGGGCCCGGTTCCTCGGCCGGCACCCAACCCTCCGGCCAGTCCGCCGCCACATCCGCAGCCAGATCCGTCGGCGGATCGGCAGCCAGATGTCTCGCGCGTTCCGCTTCATCCCCGGCGCGCCCCTCGCCGCTGTCGCTGTCGCTGTCGCCGTCGCCGTCGGCGTGGCTGTCGGTGTCGGTGTCTGCAGTGGCGGCGTGGTCGGCCGGGCGCGACTGTGTTGAGCACGGCGCGGTCGAGTCGGTGCTGGTGTGGGCGTCGGCCGGGGTGTCGGCGGCGGCTGGGTCGGCGGCGGTCGTGGTGGCGGCGTCGGCCGCTCGGGTGCCGGTGTCGCGGTGTCCGTGGTCCCGGTCATCGGCTCTGCCGGCCCGGTCTCCGGCGCTGTCCTTGCCGCCCCGGTTGGTGCCTGTCGTGTCGGCGCCGTCAGCGCTCGCACCCTGACCGCCAGCACCCGCAGCGCCAGCGCCGTCTGTGCTCGCACCCTCAACGGTCGCACTCTCAGCGGTCGCGCCCTCAGCGCCAGCGCCGTCTGTGCTCGTGCCCTCAGCGGTCGCACCCTCAGCGGTCGCACTCTCAGCGCCAGCGCTGTCGGTGTTCGTTCCCTCACCGCTCGCACCCTCACCGCCAGCGCCGTCTGTGCTCACGCCGTGACTGCTGGTGTGGTCGGTGCTGGTGCGGTCGGCGCCATCTCGACGGGTGGCGGCGATCAGCCGGGCGGCCTCGAGCAACCGGTGCGCCGACGACGGATCTGCGATCCAGCCGATCGCCTTCGCGCGGCGCAGGTCCAATGAGTCGGGATCGCCCAGGGTGCGCAGCGCGCGGGCGAGGTCATCGATGGTCGCGTCGAACCGGATCACGTCCCCGGCCGTGGCCATCACCCAGATCGTTTTCGTGCCGTATTCGTCGGAGTCCCCGACGAACACGCCCCGCTTCCGCGCGGCTGCCTCCGCCGCCTTCTTCGCCCCCTCCGGATCGGCCTCGAAAATCGC
>JAWWOY010000136.1:0-8429 GCA_033851195.1 Kribbellaceae bacterium
ATCCGGTTGCTGGTCACGAGCAACCCCATCCGCAACCGCTCGGTCTGGGCCGCGAGGGCAGCCAGCAGGGTCCAGCCCTCGAAGATCGGACCGTCCTTCGGCCCGGCCAGCGGCAGCAGGTGGTCCCACAGCCAGGCGTCCTCGATCGACTCGATCCCGTCCGCCTCGCGCCATACCGTCAGCAGGTCTTCGTAACTCGTCTGCGCCGGCATCGTCTTCAGTCCGAAACTCACCCGAGCCATCGGCTCTCCTCTCGTAGCCCGGCGCACTGTTAGCCGGACAACGAAAACCTTAGCCGCCTAACAATCCGTCCCGCAAATTCGGCAGGTGGCGTCCCGGGCCCCGCGTAACGATCGCGGTGATCCCACGATGTAGATCGTGTGCGCGCAGGTCGGAGATCGGCGTCGTGGGGGGAAATGTCATGTAGATTGAGCGGCAGCCCATCATGTGGCAAGGCCGGTGGAGTGCATACGACGATTCAGCGAATCAACTGAGCAGACTGGGAACAATCCGTCCCGGTTCTCACAGTTGGTCGTATCGGCGACCAGTTGACTTGCTGGCCCGCTTTGTTGCCCTTCGCCTGTGACTCGCTGATGGTAGGGCGGACGGGAACGTTTGAGGGGGATTATGCCGCGGAAGCTGGTCCTGGTATCTCGCCGGAGTGTCGAGTTTCAGCAATACGATGACCCTGGACTTGGGGACGATGGTGTGTTGTTCCGAAGCCGGTGGTCGGCCATCAGCACCGGCACAGAACTGCAGCTCTACAACGGCACCGCTCCTCGCTTCGGTAGTCAGTGGGACGAAGAGTCTCGTCTCCTGGAACCCCGTGATCCGAGCAAGCCGCCCTATCCGGCCGAGCTCGGCTATGAGACGGTCGCGAGGGTCGAGGCGGTGGGGGCAAAGGTCCGTGGGTACAAGCCTGGCGACGTTTATTGGCTGGATGCGCCGCATCGTGAGACGCACCTCCTGAGGGCGGGCTCCCGGACTCCGCATCGCCGGTTCAGCGCACGGATCGACTCTCGGCATGCGGCGTTCTATCCACTGACCAGGGTGGCGCTCGGCGCGGTACACGATGCCCGGCCTCTGGTCGGGGACGTGGTGGCCATCTTCGGTGCTGGAGTGGTGGGGGTTCTGTGTGCGCAGATCTACCTGCATGCGGGTGTTCGGCGTGTGTACGTCGTCGATCAGAACAAGTTTCGACTTGATGTCGCGGCAGCGGTCGGCGCGCAGATCATCGACTCGTCGGACAACGATCCCGTCCGCACGATCAAGGGCGACTGCGGCGGCGTCGACTCGGTCATCGAAGCGTCCGGGACCTATGCCGCGCTGGAACAGGCGCTGAAGACGGCGACGGTGGGTGGAGTCGTCGTCGCGGTTTCGTCGTACGGCAACCAAAGCGACGGCATAACTCTCGGCCACGAATTCCATCGGAACCGCATCACTCTGATCGCGTCGATGACGGTCAACAACTGCCCGCACCCTGAGGCGCCGCGATGGAATTTTGACAGGCTCAACGATGAAGCTTCCCACTTGATCGAAGATCGCAAGCTGAACCTGGACCCGCTGCTTGTCACACCGATACCGTTCAACGACGCACCGCTCGCTTACCGGATGCTGACAGATACGCCTTACCCGCCAGCAAAGATCTTCCTCGATTATGAGGCGATGTGAACGAGCTCGAAGCGCTGAGGAAAGCGTTGCTGGACCCTAACCAATCAGGGAAGTCCGCTCTCGTCGGCGACTATGAACGCGAACTCGCCGCCTACTTCGGTTGCCGTCATGCCGTCGCATTGAACTCCGGCAGTGCGGCGCTGGAGGCGGCCCTGGTCGCATTGGGCGCACGCCCCGGCACGACGATTCTCGTATCGGCCGCGGCGCCTTTGCCGACACTGATGCCACTCATCGCAACCGGCGCCGATCTTCGTTTTGTCGACTCCAACATCGACAACCCCGGCATGGACCCCGTTGACCTCGCTTCCTGTATCGACGGCTCTGTGATCGCAGCGGTCCAGGTGCCCTTGTGGGGATACCCCCTGGACTACTCCCAGATACAGCCGTTGCTCGACGATGCAGGTATCCCGCTGGTCGAGGACGCGGCGCACGCACACGGAGCGCGAATAGACGATGCGCACGTCGGAACGCTCGGGCGCGTCGGCTGCTTCTCCACCCACCAGATGAAGCCGCTGTCAACAGGAGAAGGCGGCTTCATACTGACAGACGATGCGGCGGTCGAGTCCGCTGTGCGCCGGTATTCGCGGATCGGCAACCTGGATGGAGCAAGCCTGGGGCGCAACTTCAAGCCATCCGCTTTCACCGCCGCGCTCGGCACAGCCCGCCTGTCGGGGCTGACACACAAGGTACAACTCTCGAGAACCTCCGCCTTGCACCTGCTCAGTCAGCTGCCCAAGGGTTTGTCCGAGGAGATGGCACACATCGGCACCGCCAACGGCTACAACCTCGTCGTCAGGGTCGCTAGCCGCACATCTGCGATCGCCCTGCATCAACGGCTTGCCGAACACGGCATCGAGACCGATCCGGTCAGATACCGCTACAAGGTGGGCTACCGCCATCCGATCACGCAGAGGTGGGCGCGTGAGTGCCGCCAGGCCGAGAACCTGATCGATTCGTTGATCCAGTTGCCAACGGGCGCGGCCGATCCGCGGGAACTCGCGGCCCGGGTCGCCGCTGCGTGGGCCGCGGTATGACCATATTCTCGCTCGACTTCGACGGCATTCTCACCGACCACACCGCGCTCGACCTCGAGGTGCTAGACCACAAGACCTTCTTCTTGGCGCCGGCATCCGCGACCTACGCGCCGTGCAGACCAGGGGTGCGGCAGTTGGCGGCGTTCTTGTCGTGCTTCGGAGCGGTTCACATCTTGTCCGCACGCCCGGCGCACCATCACGGGCAGATGCGGGAATGGCTGCTGGAGAACGCGCCGGAACTGGCGCAGGCGCCGCTCAGATCAGCTGGGACGGCCACGAAGGCGGAAGTCGCCGCGGCAGAGGGCATCGCACTTCATATCGACGACGATCCGGCCGCGAGCGAACGCGGCGGCCTTCTTGATGAGACTGTGCTCATCTGGAAAAACGAAACCCTGGTGGTGATGCTGCATCGGCTCGTGCGTGTTCTCACGAGCCAGAAGGCCGGTCAGGTGCAGATCCTGGGGGAAGACGTCGTATCGATGGAGATCATTCCCGTCACCAGCGCGACACCCGTGATCCTTGTCACTACCGACGTCGCCACCTACAAGATCAGGTTGTTCGACACCGTCCGGCGTCACGCCGTCGTTGAGCAACTGCACGGCCTTCTGGAGGGAACCGAGGCTGGCGAACTCCTGCCCAGAAGGTTCCCGGCGCCTCCTTTGTGCATGATCACCACATTCACCCGCGGGCGGATGCTGAAAGACGCGCCCGAGCTACTCACAACCCAGATCTTGTCGCGGCTCGCAGAGTTTCTTGCGGCGGTTCATTCGCATACTGCCAGCAGCCGGGGCGAATGCATGGTGACCTGCGCTGTTGATCTGTTCAACGTCTGCATAGACGACGCCGGGAAGCCCCGTATCATCGACATCGGTGATTGTACCCACGGTCAGCCCTGGGTCGACGTCGTATGGTCCGAACAGTTGCTTTGCTTCTCCGCTGAGCAGCGAACCTGGTTCGCACGGGAATATGTGCGGGCGGCAGGTCATGCGCCGACCGAGGCGGGCATCCGGCAATCCTTGGCCAGTTTCTACGGCCACCTCCACTCGACCTTGATGAACTCGAAGCGAATCCATCAAGGTGACGCTGAGCGCAGGGCCGCGATCCAATCAATTGTGGTGAACAGGCGGGTTCCGCCTACGACCTCCGCTCTGTTCGATCTCGTCATGGAGGCGCCGTGAAATATCTCTATTACACGTCAGTGCCCTGGCCGTATCTGGAAACTCGATTCTCATCGTTTCCGCACACAAACGAGTCGGTGGCGCGGTCGAAGCTCGCTGAGTTGTATCGCGAAACCATCATGCTCTTCAGGGAGGCCGAGAAGGCCGGCTTCGACTGGCTGGGTGTCGGTGAGGAGCACATGAATGCGTACGGAGTCGTTCCGAACCCCACCCTGTTCGCCTCGATGCTGGCACCCATCACCCATCGAGCGAAACTGGCGATCCTGGGCAACCCGCTTCCGTTGCTGAACCCGGTTCGCGTTGCTGAAGAGTACGCCATGGTCGACGTCATGTCCGGCGGGCGGATGATCGCAGGCTTTCCCCGGGGAGTGCCTCAGAACTACGCCGCATACAGCATCGACAGCACCAACTCTCGCGGTCAGTTGTCAGAGGCAATCGATTTGGTCCGTAAGGCCTGGTCCCACGCCGGACCGTTCAGTTGGCAAGGTAAACACTACAACTTCGACGCCATTTCCATCTGGCCGCAGCCGCTACAGTCCCACCCGGAAATCGTTCTTTCCTGCAAATCGGTCGAATCCATCCAGCTTGCCGTGAAACACAGAGCAGTGATGGCCGAGATCTACGTCCGCAACCGCGAGGTGCTGGACAGCTTCGAACGAGGCGTGGGAATGTACCGCGATGAGGCCCGCGCCCATGGATGGGAACCTGAGCCCCGCCATTTCGCGCTGAGCGTACCTTGCGTCATCGCCGCAACGGATCGCGAGGCGCAGGAACGGGCCGCGCGGGCGCTCACCTATCAGCAGACCCGACTGTCCGGAACCTTCGACAAAGAAAAGGAAGCGCTGGCTGACACGTACTATCAAGGCGCATTGGCCGTCTCCCACCAAGCTGTCGAGAACCTGCAAGACCGGATCGGGTTCGGCGGCATCGTATGCGGCTCTGCGGCCACGGCCGCGCAGCAGATCGACGCGCTGTCGCGAAGGCTGGACATCGGGGTGATCGGCTTACAGATGCACTTTGGCGACCTCACAGCCAGCGAGGTGCTCGACAGCATCGTGCTGTTCGGTGCCAAAGTGCGAAAGGTCGCCGGCGAGGCGAGGCCATGATCGCCGCACGGCTGTGGACTACGGCGTTCGACCTGGCCTGGGAGTCGTTCTCGATGGGAAGTTACGGTGTTGGTGGCCTCGTCGCGAACTCCGAGGGGGAGGTCGTGGCCACCGGCAGAAACCTGATCGCGTCCCCTGCCGCGGGCGGGGACCGGTTGGGATCCACGCCGATCGCGCACGCAGAGCTGAACGCTTTGGCGTCGTTGTGCGGACTGAATACCGGTGAGACTTCGGTGGTATCGACACTGAGCCCCT
This sequence comes from Kribbellaceae bacterium, assembly GCA_033851195.1. Classification (GTDB taxonomy): domain Bacteria; phylum Actinomycetota; class Actinomycetes; order Propionibacteriales; family Kribbellaceae; genus Kribbella. The sequence continues at coordinate 5,245 of JAWWOY010000136.1, forward strand.
GCGCGATGTGCTTCGCCGCGATATCGGTCGCCAGGATTCCGCTTGTTGTGTATGCGGGTCACGACGCCGGATCTGATGGCATTCTCACTCAACCACCGTATGCCGGGTCCACCCCACCCAGCATTTTCCACGAAGACCTGGGAGAGCTTTCAGCGTTGGCGGAGCTCCTACCGCTAGCTCGATCGATTCAGCAGCGAGGAACGGACTCGAGACCGGCGAATGTCTACCGCACTCGGAACGCGCCCCTGCTCAGCTTGGCCAAGGAGCTCGCGGCCTCTGCGCAGCCGAACCTCGGCCTTGGGCAGACGCCGTCGGACGCCCTCGAGCTGCTGAGGGACCGACTGCCTCCGCCCACCATACGACTTGTCGCCGGCCTGATTTGTTAGATCTAGGGCAGACGTCGCCGCTTCACATGTACCGCGCGGGTGTGACCCACTACCGTAAGTAGGGTTAGAGACTCGAAACGCTCACCTGCGAGGTCATGCCTGATGCCCGATGCTTTGTCCAAGGCCCCAAGTTCCGTCCCCGTCGGCGTGGACACGACCAAGGCGAGCATCGCCCGCGTTTACGACGCGGCGCTGAACGGGAAGAACAACTACCCGATCGACCGGGAGGTGCTGCGCCAGGTCGCCACGGTCGCCCCGCAGGTCAACGACCTCGCCTGGTCGAACCGGAACTTCCTGGTCCGGGCGTGCCGTTTCCTGGCGGCCGAGGCGGGCATCACGCAGTACCTCGACTGCGGCTCCGGGTTGCCGACAGCCGAGAACACCCATCAGGTCGTGCAGCGCCTGCAGTCGACGGCCCGGGTGCTGTACATCGACAACGACCCGGTGGTGCTGGCGCACGGCCGCGCGTTGCTGGAGCAGAACGAACGGACGCGCTTCATCGCCGCTGACATCTTCAAGCCGGAGGAGGTCTTGTCTCACCCGGAGGTGCGCAGCTTCCTCGACTGGACCAAGCCGATCGCGCTGATTCAGAACGGCACCCTGCACCACTATGTCGGCGACGACACCGCCGAACTGATGAAGACCTACAACGACGCGCTGCCGTCCGGGTCTTACACGGTGGTCGCCCACTTCCTCGACCCGGAGACGCCGAAGCACTCCGAACTCGCGCGCCAGATGGAGTACAGGTTCACGCACAGCCCGATGGGCAGCGGCGTGTTCCGCACCTGGGACCAGATCAAGGCGATGTTCCCCGGCGAGGAGATGGTTGCGCCCGGCGTGGTGCTGTGTGACGACTGGTGGCCGGATGGGCCGCGGCTCAAGCCGCTCAACCAGGTCCAGGAGTGCATCGCCTGCGGTGTCGGCCGCAAGCCCTGACCTTTGCACTGCTTTGCGTGCTGGACACTGGGTCGATGACAACGAGGTACGGCGGACCGGGCGTTCGGCTGGCGGGTTCAGGACTCGTTCTGCGCGAGTGGGAGCGCGGGGACCTGGCCGCGATGGTGGAGTTGTTCGACGACCCCGATGTCGCCTTCCGGACGCCGCTCGCCTCGCCCTTCGATCTCGTCGAGGCGCAGGCTTACCTGGATCGCGCTCACAGCGACAACGGCCGGCTCCAACTTGCCATCACCACGGATGGCGAGCGGCCGCTGGGGGAGATCCTGCTCAGCAATGAGCACGGCAGCCTCGGCTATGCGGTCGGAGCTGCGCACCGCGGCCAGGGGCTCGCCGTGCGGGCCGTGCAGTTGATGACCGAGTACGCGCACGAGGTGGTCGGTATCCGGCGGCTCGTGCTGGAGATCGAACCTGACAACGCGGCCAGTTCCGCCGTCGCGCGTGGTGCCGGCTACCAGCTCACCGAGTTGGCGCCGTCAGCCGTCGCGGACAAGGGCCGGAGCTACACGCTGCTGACCTGGGAGCACCTCAGCAGTTAGCGGCGGGCGACCTCACTTAGGTGACAGAGTGCAGTTGAGGGTAGGCTTTGCCGACGCTCTCTTAAGTTTGGAAGGTCCACTGTGGGTTCGGTCATCAAGAAGCGCCGCAAGCGCATGGCGAAGAAGAAGCACCGCAAGTTGCTGAAGAAGACGCGGGTGCAGCGCCGCAAGCTCGGCAAGTAATAAGTTCTGCCGGCAGTCGGCCGTAGGTCCGTGTCCTAACGGTCCTGTGGTCGCTCCCGGCGAGTACTTTGATTGCTGTGGCTGGGGGTTTCTCGTGGCACAGGTAGTGATGGTTACCGGCGTCTCCCGAGACGTCGGTGCTCGTTGTGCCCGTCGGCTGGCGGCGGATCCGGACATCGACACCGTGATCGGTATCGATGTGGTTCCGCCGCGCGCGGAACTAGGCCGGGTCCGGTTCGTCCGGGCGGACATCCGCAATCCCATCATCGCGAAAGTCATCGCCGGTGAGGACGTCGATACCGTCGTCCACACGGGCGTGGTGGCGACCCCCGGCAGCGCCGGCGGCCGGTCGTCGATGAAGGAGATCAACGTCATCGGCACCATGCAGTTGCTCGCTGCCTGCCAGAAGGCGCCCGGCGTGCGCAAGCTGGTGGTGAAGTCCTCCACCACCGTGTACGGCGCCGGCCCGCGCGACCCGGCGATGTTCACCGAGGAGATGGCGCCGCGCGCCATCCATCAGACCGGCTTGAGCAAGGACGCCGTCGAGGTCGAGGGATATGTGCGCGGGTTCGCCCGGCGCCGCCCCGACGTCTGCGTCAGCATGCTGCGGATGGCCGACTGGATCGGCCCACAGACCGACTCCCCGATCACCCGGTACTTCGCCATGCCGGTGATCCCGACCGTGTTCGGCTTCGACGCCCGGCTGCAGTTCCTGCATGAGTCCGACGGCGTCGCCGCGATCCGCCGCGCCACTGTCAACGATCTGCCCGGCACCTTCAACCTGGCCGGCGACGGGATTCTCTCGCTGTCACAGGCGATTCGGCGGCTCGGGCGGCCGGCCCTCCGGCTGCCCTCGTTCACCGCAGCCAGCACGGCTGTGGTGGCTCGGCGCTTCCGGCTGGCCGACTTCTCGCCGGACCAGATCACGTTCCTCACCTACGGCCGCGCGGTCGACACCGCCCGGATGCGCGGCGAGTTCGGATTCGAGCCGGAGTACACGACCGCGGCCGCCTTCGACGATTTCCGCAGCACCCTCGGCACCGGCGCCGTCACGGCAGCGTCCCGCCTGCTCTCGGCCGGCTTGGGGGCCATCCATGGGTGACGCGAACGTGATCCCGATCGG
>JAWWOY010000166.1:0-10690 GCA_033851195.1 Kribbellaceae bacterium
CAACGGCTTCGCTCTTGCGGAGGCGGGGGGATTTGAACCCCCGAGAGGGGATTACCCTCAACCCGCTTAGCAGGCGGGCGCCATCGACCGGACTAGGCGACGCCTCCCTCACCGGTCCCAGTGGGACGCGGCGACGGCCAAGACTATCCGGCCGAGCACCGTGGCGGCAAAGCGGGTTGCCACACTCCTTGCGTGTGTCCTTCTCCGCACCTGTAATCTGGCGCAGCCGACTTGGTCTAACAGCCATGTCAACCTAGGAGGCCGTGTCGGCGTCTGAACGAATGAGGGCCCGTTTGCCGGCCCGGCAACGCCGCCACGTCGTCGATCAGGGAACGGAGCCATGTCCCCGAGTTCTCGTGCAGGACGCAGGTCCGCGCCGAAAGGCAACCGATCGCGTCACAAGGCGTATCGAACCCGTTCAACCTCGAAGGCGATCGCCCTGACGCTGGTCAGCGCCCTCTTCCCCGGCTCCGGCTTCGTGATGGGCGGCCGGACCAAGCTCGGCGTCTTCGTGATGACCCTGACCGCCGGTCTGGTCGGCCTGGTCGCGCTGATGGTGCTGACCCGCCGTAACCAGGTGATCCAGCTCTTTGTCGATCCGAGCCAGTTGCTGATCGCCACCGGCGTACTGCTGGCGCTCGCGCTGGGCTGGATCGGCGTGATCGTCTCCTCGCACAAGCTGCTCCGTCCGGTTGGTATCTCCGGCCTCGGGCGTGCCGTCGGCGCTGCTTTCGTCGGGTTGCTGTGCTTCGCCATCGCGGTCCCGACCGCCGTCGCCGCGCAGAACGTGATGGCTCAGCGGGACCTGGTGGGCAGCGTCTTTGCCTCCGAGAGCAACTCCAAGAGCGCCACCCGACCGAAGATCCAGAACAAGAAGGACCCCTGGGCGAAGACGCCGCGGCTGAACATCCTGCTGCTGGGCGCCGACGACGGCGCCGGTCGCACCGGCACCCGGACCGACACGGTGATGGTGGCCAGCATCGACACCAAGACCGGTAACACCTCGCTGATGTCGCTCAGCCGGAACTGGATGCGGATGCCGTTCCCGGCGGACTCGCCGCTACACAAGAAGTTCCCGGACGGCTGGTGGGACCCGAGCCTCGGCAACGTCGAGCAGCCCGCGTACTACCTCGACGCGATGTACGACACGATTCCCAAGGAGTACCCGAACATCCTCGGGCCGTCCGACAACCAGGGCGCCGACGTCCTCAAGGTCGCGGTCGGCGCCGCGATGGGCCTCGACATCTCCTACTACATGCAGGTCAACCTGAAGGGTTTCCAGTCGATCGTCGACGCGCTCGGCGGCATCACCGTCAACATCAACTACAAGGTTCCGATCGGCGGCGACTACGGCACCGGCCCCGGAGCCGGCAAAGCGAAACTCCCGTCGAGCTATCTGCAGCCCGGCCCGAACCAGAAGCTGAACGGGTTCAACGCGCTCTGGTTCGCCCGCGGCCGCTACGGCCTGAGCGACCCCTCCCGGCAGGAGCGGCAGCGCTGCACGATCCACGCGATCGTGAACAGCGCCAACCCGGCCAACCTGGCGACGAAGTACAAGGAGATCGCCGCCGCGAGCAAGCAGCTGCTGCGTACCGACATCCCGCAGGAGATCCTGCCGGCGTTCATCGAGCTCGGGATCAAGGTGAAGACCGCGAAGGTCTCCAACGTCGACCTCGACAGGAGCAAGAACTTCCCGACCGGGAAGAACCCGGACTACCAGGCGATGCGCGACATCGTCGCCAAGGCGATCCGGCCGAAGCCCCAGTCGGTCGCGACCAGCCCGACGGCCAGCACGACCAAGAGGCCGACCGGCAAGACGACCGCCGTGACGCCCACGCCAGGCAGCACCCAGGACCTCACCGACGCCTGTGCGTATCACCCGACAACAGCGCCCGTGGGGTAGGTACCACGAGGTCCGATGAGATCCTTGCCTGATGCGTACGTCGACGTACCGGATGCGGCCGGGGCGGTTCCTCGGGATCCTGGCCGCCGGGTTGATCAGTCTCGGGGTGGCCGCGCTGCTGTGGGCCTTCGGCCTGCCGGCTGCGGTGATCGCCGTCTTCGTCGTGCTGGGTGGGCTGATCGCCCTGGCCGGCCTGTGGATCCTGGCCCGGCCGCCGGTGCTGCTCAAGCTCAGGGCAGACACGGTGGAAGTTCGCGGCGTCGCGACTGCCTGGACCAGCATCACCGAGGCGGGGCTGGTCGACACCACCCAGGGCGAGGCGATCGCGCTGCGCACCAAGCGCGCTGACGACACCACGCTGATCCCGCTTCGCTGGCTGGGGCCGGACCGGGCCGCGAAGCTGACGGCCGACCTGAAGGAACGCCTCAACGCGGCAAACGGTTACACCATCTGGGACGGCACTGCCGCCGGGCCGGGTGATCGAGCAGAATGATGCACGAATAATTTGCTGAGCTAGGAGTTCACAGGTGCCGTTGTCCTTCGATCTGTCGTATGAGGAACTGCTGACCTACCAGGGGACGAATCCCCGACCGGACGACTTCGACGAGTACTGGGAGAAGGCGCTGGCCGAGTTGGCCGGCACCGACCCGGAGGTCGAGTTCGTCCCGGCAGACTTCAAGGTTCCGTTCGCTCGCACCGAGCACCTCTACTTCACTGGCACAGGCGGCGTCCGGGTGCATGCCAAGCTGGTCCGCCCGCTGACGACGGCGGGCCCCGCGCCCGCTGTCCTGATGTTCCACGGGTACGGCGGCGAGCAGCCGAAGTGGATCGACCTGCTGCCCTACGCCGCCCGGGGCTTCACGGTGGCCGCGCTGGACGTCCGCCACCAGGTGGCCTTCGTGGACCCGTCCGCGCACCCGAACTCCTTCTACCTGCGCCACCACGTGGTGGAGGGGCTGGACGAAGGCCCGGAGCACCTCGTCTACCGGCATGTGTTCCTGGACACCAAGCGGCTCGCCGACATCGTCCGCGGCCTGGACGAGGTCGACCCGGACCGGGTCGCCACCACCGGCTGGAGCCAGGGCGGCGGCCTGAGCCTGGTCTGTGCGGCTTTGGAACCCGGCATCAAGCTGGTCGCCACCGTCTACCCGTTCCTGACCGACTACCAGCGAGCCTGGAAGATGAGCCTGGAGAAGGCGCCGTACGACGAGATCACCACCTGGTTCCGCAAGCGCGACCCGCGACACCTGCGCGAGCAGGAGGTCTTCACCAGCCTGGGCTATATCGACGTCCAGCACCTGGCACCGCGGATCCGGGCCCGGGTGGACCTGTCCATCGGCTTCGACGACCAGACCTGCCCGCCCTCGACCCAGTACGCGGCGTACAACAAGATCACGTCGGAGAAGTCGGCAAGGATCTATCCCGACTTCGGCCACGAGGACCTGCCCGGCGCGATGGACGAGATCTACACGCTGATCGGCGACGCGCTCTGACAAGCCTGACCATCCTCGGTACGGCGGCGCCGTATCTGCAGCCGGATCGTCCCTGCTCGGGGTATCTGCTCCAGGCCGACGGCGCGAAGGTGTGGGTCGACGCCGGCCCGGGGTCGATGGCAGAACTGCTGCGACACTCGTCACCCACGTCGGGCCGACCTTGACCCCGGAGGCCGCCACCGCGAGGGCCGCCGGGGTGTTCGGCGGCCCAACGGTGACTGCGGTCGTCGGCCACAAAGAGCCTTGGTAGGTCCGCGGCGCTCGTCCGCCTTGGTTCGTTCAGTTCGCTTCCTTCCCGACCCAGTAATGCCAGGGCGGGGGCGCCGCTGGGGACCGGGTCAGACCGTCCGGCCAGGTGGCCGGCAGGTCGTGACTCCGAGCCGCGTACAGGATCACCTCCGATGCGGTCCGGTCACCGCGTACGGCGACGCGTGCGGCCGTTTCAGCCCGCATGTCGGCTAGATAGTGGATCGCCGGCAGGAACTCGGCGCTGAGCCGCGGACTCAGCTGGCCGACGCAGTCGTCGTCCAGGCGGACCTCGACCACCATCCGCTCGCGATTCTGCTCGTCCTCCTCCTCGACCGCGTGCATCGTGGCGTAGGCCCAGCACTCACCCTCGGGCCGGAAGAACGGCGTCAGCACCTCCGGGTGCACCTCGCTGCCCGGTACGACGATGCCGCTGCCCGGCGGCAGCAGGTGATAGCTCCCGGGCGGTGGCAGGTTCACCGGCACGAGCATGTGCGGCTGGCCGAGCGCGATCGCGACGCTGGCGTGGAACTCGGTGCCGTCCGACTCCTTCCGCTCCCAGGCAGACGGCTCCCATTCGCTGACCCACAGATGGCACGGCACCGTCGGCTGCAGGCCTTGGCTGACCAGCCCCGACAGCACCGGGTGGTACCGGTGCGCATCATCCCTTGGCAGGTAGCCGACCACCTGCCCATGCACCCGGACCGCGATCGCGCGCGGGTCGAAGCGGTTGTGCGGCTCCAGAACGAGGTCCGCCTCAGTGTCCAGGTCTGCGCCACGCGCCGGGATCGGGTCAGGGAACAGGCCGCGGATCGCGCGCTCGTGCGGCGCCTCCCGGACCACCTCCTGCCCACACCACAGAGCGTCTCCCCACAGACTGAACGGAATCGATTCCATGTAGTGCCCTCCAGTCCCCGTGTGACCGGTTTACCCGGCACATCCGATCCAGGGGGCTGGTCGTTACACCGAGTGAGCGTTTCAAAACTAGACTGCCCGCACAGCAGCGGTTTCAAGCGTGCTGTGGCGACCTGATATCGAAGAGTGAGAGAGCGGTGCCAGCTACATGCCAGCCAGCAGTCACCTGACCGGTGGAGCGGTCGATGCCGAGGCCGTCGAAGACGCCGTACGAAGGCTTGACGGCATCGCGCTCCGGACTCCGCTGCAGCAGAACCTCAGATTGTCCGAGCGGACCGGGGCCGAGGTGTGGCTGAAGCGGGAAGACCTGCAGATCGGCCGCTCGTACAAGCTGCGCGGTGCCTACAACCTGATCGCGCAGCTGGACCAGACCGCCAAGAAGGCGGGTGTCATCTGTGCCAGTGCGGGCAACCACGGCCAGGGGCTGGCGTACTCCTGCCACATACTCCACGTGCACGGCCGCGTCTATGTGCCACGCACCACCCCGCGCCAGAAGCGGGACCGGATCGCCGCGCTAGGTGGCAGCCAGGTCGAGGTGATCGTCACCGGCGACACGTACGACGATGCCGCCGCAGCCGCACTGGCGGAAGCCACCCAGACCGGCGCCACCCTGGTCCCGGCCTTCGACGATCCCCGCACAGTCGCCGGACAAGGCACGGTCGCTGTCGAGTTGGTGGACCAGCTCGGCCGCGCACCCGACGTACTGGTGGTTCCTGTTGGTGGTGGCGGCCTGATCGCCGGAGTGACCACCTGGCTGGCCGCGCGGCACCCCGGCGTACGGGTTGTGGGGGTGGAGCCGGCCGGGGCTGCGAGCATGGCTGCGGCGCTCGCGGCCGGCGAGCCCGTGACGCTGCCACACGTGGACAGCTTCGTGGACGGAGCCGCCGTACGACGGGTCGGGGACGTGACGCTGCCGCTGGTCGAAGCCAGTGGCGTCGCGATGACCGCAGTGCCGGAAGGGCTCGTCTGCTCCGAGATGCTGGAGCTCTACCAAACGGACGGGTTGATCGCCGAGCCTGCAGGGGCTTTGTCGACCGCTGCTCTCGGTCGCGGGGTCGAGGTGGGCCCAGGTGACACGGTGGTCTGCCTCCTGTCGGGCGGCAACAACGACGTCAGCCGGTACGGCGAGATCCTCGAGCGCTCGCTGGTCCATGAAGGGCTGAAGCACTACTTCCTGGTGACGTTCCCGCAGGAGCCGGGGGCGTTGCGGCAGTTCCTGGACGGCGTGCTCGGGTCCGACGACGACATCACGCTGTTCGAGTACGTGAAGCGCAACAACCGGGAGACCGGGGTGGCGCTGGTCGGCATCGAGATCGGCCGGCCCGACGACCTGTCCGGCCTGCTGGCGCGGATGGACGCGGCTCCGCTCGACATCGAGCGCATCAAGCCCGACTCGGCCGAGTTCCGGTACCTGATCTGAGGCGCCTTACTTGACCTGACCATTGCGCTGGTCGTCCTCCGAGGCGGCGCTCGCTGGACATCCGCGTCGCGGCCATCACCACCGCGACCAGGATCAGTACGACCACCACGGCCACCAGGACCCACACCACCGTCATTCCGTTCATAGGGCCCTCCTCGACTCGAGGTTGGACGTTCCCCTACCCGACCCGCCTCGAGTCATGCACCGAAGCCCCTGCGCCTGGGTCCGAAGAAGCTCTTCGGACCCAGGCGGGTGTCAGGGAAGGGGAAGGGACCAGACGTCGGCAATCGAAGGGTCGTAACCGGACGCGGTGGTGTTGTAACGGATGCGGACCCGGACCGTAGACGCGGACAGCAGGGCCGGGTCGTCCACCAGGAACTGGTAGGTCTCGAGGCCGCCACCGGCCGTCCGGTCCATCAGCCTGTGATGGACGACCTGGCCGTTGACCTCGACCTCGTAGTCCTTCACCTGCGCGTGGTCGTAGGTCTCCACCAGCCGCATCAGGAACGGCTGACCGGTCTTGATGCCGAGGTCGAACTCGAACCACGAGCCGGGCACGAACATGCCCGAGTAGCGTCGGCTCCGGCCGGCCTCGACGCTGGTCCCCGATGACGGCGCGGCGGTCAGGTTGTGCGACGCCTCCGCTGCGGCATCGCCCAGGTCCACGTAGTCGATCGCGCCGACCGGCGTCAACGACTGCGTCACCGCGAACTCCGCCGGCGCCGCAACCAGCTCGCCTCTTGCATCGGAGAACCTGGCCGTCAGGTTGACCGTCTCAGCGTTGCCTTCCACCGGTACGGCGACCACCGAGTCGACCCCGACTTCTGCTCCTGGAGCAAGGGTGGCGTCAACCGCTGCGGGCTCAGCCCAGCCTGAAGGGACAGAAACAGTCAGCTTGCCCGTCAACGCCTGTGTCGATCGGTTGTGCAGAACCGCGTGCACAGTCGCAGACGTACCCGGCTCGCCCGAGGCAGGCGTGGCCTGCACCGATCGGATCTCGACCGGCGACGCAACAGCCAGAGAACCACCCGCGGCCACGCGCACCGGCGTACCGGTGACTGCGAAGCGGACCTCCGCCGACAAGGCGGCAGGAGCGATCGCAGCGCCGGGTGGCACGGTCACGGCGAACCTGAAGTCCTTCCATCCGCCGGCGGGGACGGTCGTCGCCTTGTCCTGAGCTTCGACGGGCCAACCGGCCGGAGCGGTGAGAGCCGCCGATACTCCGGCCCGCTCTTGTCGGCCCGTGTTGCTGACGCGAACAGACACCGGTACGACGTCGCCCGGTAGGTGCTCGCCTGATCCCACGGTGACAGCCGCACTGATCCCGACCAGACGACGCACGGCCTCTGACAATGAGTCGACGACCGCCTGGTTGCTGTTGGCAAGCAGCTTCCGGGCATCGCTGCCAGAGATCCAGCGCGCCAGTTCGAGCGCAATGGCCAAGGCGTTGGCGGCATCGTGCGCGGCATCCAGGCCCTGCTCCTTAAGCGCTTGGTAAATCGCCGACTTGATGTCGTGGCTCGCCTCCTCGACGTGGCGACGCTCCGCCTCCGAGATCTTGCCTTGCTGTGCGAGCGACGCCGCTGTCGCCGACAACTGGTCAGCGCCGGCCAGTGACACGCCGAGTGCACTCCGAGCTGGATCGACGACGAACCGGTAGGTGCCGGAGCCGACAGACACGGTCACAGTGTTGCCATCGTCAACGATCCCGCTGACGTGGTCGGCCTGGTCCAGCGACTTGCCGCTCTCGGTGACGGCGTACTGGTTGTCGGCAGGTATACGGACCTTCGCTGTCGTATTACCAGGCACGGTCACGTCGAGCGTCAGGCCTCCCTCGGCCGTCCGCGCCCACTTGCTGGCGATGCTGCCGTAGCGGGTCTGGTGGGAGAAGTCCGCGAAGTCGATCCCCGCACCCGGAACCGGCGCGATGAGCGAGGTCGCGTAACCCGGCGATGCGGCCGTGACCCCGGCCAGCGTGCCGTACATCCACTCGCCGACCGCGCCGTACGCGTAGTGGTTGAACGAGTTCATGCCGACGTCATTGAAGCTGCCGTCCGGGTTGATCGAGTTCCAGCGCTCCCAGACCGTGGTCGCGCCCTTGCCGATCTCGTAGCCCCAGGACGGGTAAGACGTGTTCTGTAAGAGCTGATAGGCGAGGTCGGTGCGGCCGATCTTGGTGAGCACCGGCAGCAGGCCGTCCACGCCGAGGAAGCCAGTGGACAGGTGAGTGTCCCGCCGCAGAATGGTATCGGCAAAGTGTTTGCCTGCAGCATCGATCAGGTTCGCAGGCACCAGATCACTCGTGAAGGCGAGGACATAGGCCGTCTGGCTGTCACCAGAGACCTTGCCGTCGGCACCGATGAAGGAGGAGGCAAAAGCGGCCTTCACGTCTTCGTACAGCTTCTGATACTTGGCAGCATCGGCGGTGTTGCCGATCGCGGCCGCCATCTGGCTGAGCTGCCGCGCGCCCTTGGCGATGAACGAGGTGCCGATCACGTTGCCCGGCGTCGGGTCGTTCAGGTTCAGCCAGTCGCCGTAGTCACCACCGCCACGGATCAGGTTGTTCGAGCTGGCGACCAAGTAGTCGACGTACCGGGTCATCGAGCTGTAGTGCTGCCGGATCACGCTGGTGTCGCCGTACGCCTGCCACAGCGTCCACGGCACGTTGACACCCGCATCGGCCCAACCCGTGTTGCCATAGCCGCCGTCAAACGAGTTCGGTACGACGGGCGCGACGCTGGCGTAGGCTCCGTCGGCCCGTTGGGTGTCACGGAGGTCCTGCAGCCACTTGGTCAGGAAAGCCTGCGAGTCCATGTTGTAGACGGCGGTCCGCGCGAACACGTTGATGTCGCCCGTCCAGCCCATCCGCTCGTCCCGGGCCGGAGTGTCGGTCGGGATCGAGAGGAAGTTGCCGCGCTGGCCCCAGACGATGTTGCTGTGCAGCTTGTTCACCAGCGCCGAGGAGGTGTCGAACGTGCTCGTCAGGTCACCATCAGTGCCGAGTACGACGCCGGTGATCGCGCTGGCCGGCGGTGCTGTGTCGAGCCCGGTGATCTCCACGTAGCGGAACCCGTGGAAGGTGAACTGAGGTTGGAACGTCTCGGGCGATGCCGTGGCGAAGGTGTAGTGATCCGTGGCCTTGGCACTGCGGAGGTTCGCCGTGTAGAGGGTCCCGTCGGGGTTGAGCACCTCGCCGTAGCGGATGCGCACCGTCTGGCCAGGCTTTCCTGTCAATGTCAGCCGGGCGACTCCGACCATGTTCTGGTTGAGGTCATATAGATAGGTGCCAGGCGTTGGCGAGGGAATCGACCGGGCGTTGAGCTGCTGGGTGATCCGGACAGGTTGGTCCGTCTGCGGGACCAGCTTGGCGGTGGCATCGGAGCGGACCACCACCGCACCCCAGGCCGAGGCGTCGTACCCAGGTCGGTCCCAGCCGGTCAGCTCGGTCGCCCGGCGGGCGTCGTAGCTCTCGCCATTGAGCAGATCGGCACTCTGCACCGCACCGGGAGCGGTACGCCAACTGTTGTCAGTGGCAACTACCTCGGTCGTGCCGTCGTCGTAGGTGATTCGTAGTTGTGCCACGAGTGCGGTCGCACTGCCGTACTTGTTCGCGCCGAACATCGCGACGTTGCCGCTGAACCAGCCGCTCGACAGCTCCGCACCGAGGGTGTTCGCGCCGGACTTGAGCAGCGACGTCACGTCGTAGCTCTGCGACTGGATGCGCTTGTTGTAGTCGGTCCAGCCGGGTGCGAGTGCCTGGTCGCCGACCTTCACGCCGTTCAGCCGCAGTTCGTAGATACCCTGCGCGGCCGCGTGGATCCGCGCACTCACGACCTTCTTGCTTACCGTGATGTCCTTGCGGAACAGCGGCAGCGCCTTGCCCGGAAGCCAGAGGTCCCCGCCTTTGACCTCGAGACCTCCAGTGGGCAGCACCACACCATCGGCAAACGTCGCGTCACCAGCAGGGAACGAGGTGTCCACGAGCACCCGGCCACCGCTGTTCGTCACGTTGAGGCTGTGGATGATCGCGTTCTCCGCACCGGAGGTTCTGAACCCGACGACACCTGGCCCGTTATAGTCCGACCGGTTTCGCTGGTCGATCTGCGTACCGTCCAGCCAGGTGGTGATCGTCTGCCCGGCAACGGTGATCTTCAGGTTGTGTCGCTGGCTCAGATCGACCGCAAGCGGGATCTCGGCAAGCACGGAGTACCCACCGTCGGCATTGCGCACATGCGGCCGGAACAGCGGCTTCCCCGCCGTCTCCTCGTTGATCTGCCACATGTAGCCGAGGCCCGCGTTGCCACGGAAGAACACCCCGAACGCGTCCTTCTTCAAGGTGAAGTCCAGCGCGACCGTGTAGTCGGTCCACTCGGCCCCGATCGAGGTGTCGGCACCGATCCAGTCGCCTTGCCAGTCCGCCGGCCGCAGCGGCCCGGTTTCGAACGTAGCCACCGGGCTCCAAGCCGAGGCCTGGCCCTTGTCGTCCCAGACCCGGACCGTCCAGAAGTACTGCTTGTACGCCGTCAGCGCCGGGCCGGCGTACGGGACGTCGACAGAGCCGGCGGAGGAGACCACCCCGCTGTTCCAGACGTCGGGCTCACCCACGCCGGTGGCGGTGGAGGCGACGTGCACCTCGTAGCGCTGCTGGCTGACACCACGGCGAGACGCGTTCAGTTGCCAGCTCAGGCGCGGCGTCTCGCCACTCACGCCGAG
>JAWWOY010000171.1:0-6585 GCA_033851195.1 Kribbellaceae bacterium
TTGATCCGGGTCTGCGCCTCGGCCGCCGTGTAGGTGGCCTTGATCGTCTCCTTGCGGGTCCGGAACGACTCCACCTTCGCCTGCAGCCGCTGCGACGCGAGGGTGAGCTTCTCCTCCTCGCCCTGCAACTGGGCGTGCTGCGCGGTCAGGTCGTCGATCTGCCCCTGCAGGCCGGACTTGCGGGTCAGGGCCTCACGAGCGAGGTCCTCCCGGTTCATCGAGAGCGCCTTCTGTGCCTGATCCTGCAGCTTCTGCGACTGCGACTGCAGTTGCGTGGCCTGCAGTTCCACTCGCTTCCGGCTGGTGGCGACGTCCGCCACGCCACGCCGCACCTTCTGCAGCAGTTCGAGCTGCTTCTGGTAGGAGTAGTCAAGGGTTTCGCGAGGATCTTCGGCCTTGTCCAACGCCGTATTGGCCTTGGCCTTGAAGATCGTCGACATCCGCCTGAAGATGCTCATCGATATCCGTACCCCTTCTGCGCCGGCGAGTGGACCCGGCGTGCGTCAACCACCCTATGTCGCCACGGGTCACCACACCATCAGGACCGGCCCCGATAAAGTGGACCATACGTCCGGGGACCACCCCGAGTCGGGCACGGCCGATTTCCTGCCGACCCGGTCACCAGCGCAGCGAGTCCCGAATGAGGTTCAGTCCCCGTGTTCCGTCGTACCAAGTCTGAGACACCGCCGAAGACGGCCGCCACGGCCCCCCAGCCCAAGCCGGGCGGCAAGGGCCGGCCGACCCCGAGCCGCAAGGAGGCCGAGGCGGCCCGCAAGGCTGCGCTGAAGAAGCCGCGCAACCGCAAGGAGGCCTCGGCGTACCGGCGCGAGAAGGTGCGCATCGAGCGGGCCAAGATGCAGGACGCGCTGAAGACCGGGGACGACCGCTACCTGCCCGCCCCCGACAAAGGCCCGCTCCGCCGGTTCGCCCGCGACTACGTGGACGCCCGCTGGTCGGTGATGGAGTACGCGCTGCCGGTCCTACTGATCTTCTCCATCGCCGGCATCTTCCTGGCCGGCCTCGCCACCTGGATCCCGGGCGTGGTGAACCTGGTCTTCCTGGCCATGATCGTGGCGATCGTAGGCGACTGGTTCCTGCTCACCAGCGGCCTGAAGCGCGCGGCAACCAAGAAGTTCCCGAACGAGTCGGTCCGCGGCCTCGGATTCTACGCAGTCCGCCGCACCATGCAGATGCGCCGCTGGCGCCTCCCCAAGCCCATGGTCGCCCGCGGCCAAAAGCCCTAACCCCCTCCCCCTGCTACACCGACACGCCACGGCGTGTCGCCGGCCTTTAGTACGCCGGTACGCCGCGCAGTCTCGGTACGCCGTACGCCGGTACGCCGCAGGGCTTCCCCTGCCCGGGCTCCACTGCAACGTTCGTCGGTCCCTTGTTACCCGGCGTGGCGGGGTTCATCGGTCCCGAGTTACCGGGCGTGGCGGGGTTCATCGGTCCCGAGTTGCCGGGCGTGGCGGGGTTCATCGGTCCCGAGTTGCCCGGCGAGGTTGCCCAGAATGATGGAGGGACCTCTGGCGATTCGCCCGGGGTTGTTCGCGTTTGAGACGGGGGTGCGGGTGGTTCCGCGTCCTCCGCTGCGTGAATTGTCCGAGTCGGGGCGGCGCACCTCAAGAGCGCCTTCGGCGTCCCTTCGGGATCGAAGACTCTTGACCTGCACCACCCCGACCAGGGAAGGACGCAGCTATCGGGAGGACGCGGGAGGTGTGACGACTTAGGCCGGGCATAGTGCGGATGGCCGAGGCAGGCCCACGAAGAGCCGGGCCGGTGGAACCGAAACCGCCGGTGGGGATGTCCTGCGGAAGGCGCGACCAAGTATGGGTACGGGGTCGGATCCAGGCGCGGGTACGGGTCGGCGGAGCGCCAGGCATACACAACCCCTCCAGCAAGCGCTTACCGGGGCCGGAGACGGGACTTGTGTATGCGCTGGTGACCGGGCCGAGCGTCGATCCCGCGCGGGACAGGGGGCTTTGGGTCCGTGGTCGCGGGCCACGCATACATAACCCGTCGAGCAAGCGCTTACCGGGGCTGAAACGGGACTTGTGTATGCGCGGGTGGCGGGCGGGCCCCGACAGGCCGCCGGGATCGAGGCGGACTTCGAGGCGGGGGGTGGTATCGCGGGTGTTGCCCGAAAGGGCAGAGTTCGCGGCGCTGCTGGGCGGCGTGCAATCGGGCTAGTTCCAGGTGATTGCCCCTGGCACCGTTCGGCGTACGCGTAAATGTGTACTGACGGTGGTTGGTTCTGCACGAGCCGTTGCCATCGCACCCCAATTGTCCGGCGACGGTGCGCATTCGGTGGTTGACCTTCCGAGATCAAGGTGTTGCCATGGATCGTCCATGGAGGTCGTTCCCCTCCTTGGGGGGACAGGTAGTTAGGGGGAATGCAGTGGGGGCCAAGGCAGCACGAATAGCGGCGGTTTCGACCGTTGCGTTGCTGAGCACCGTGTTGACGGTCAGCCAGGCGGAGGGGTCGGGCGGCGGTGGCGGCTTGACGCCCGTGGTGACGGGTCTCGACGGCCCGCGCGGTCTGGCGGTGTCGGCGAACGGTAAGAAGATCATCTACAGCGTGACTGACGGGTCGGTTTACCAGGCTGACGCCAACGGCCTGAACAAGGGCGTGAAGAAGCTCGGGCAGGTGCCCGGGGGATTCGCGCCGGCCATCGACACCGATGTCTGGGGTGTTACCTACGCTCTGACCGGCGCGGGTGGCGAACCCGGGCAACCGCCTACTCCGGGCGCCACGACGCTGTACAAGCTGCAGGCAGGCAAGCCGGCCAAGGTGGTCGCCGACATCGCGGCGTACCAGAAGACGGATCCGGATCCGTACGACCTGGAGAACAACCCCACCGACTCGAACCCGTTCGGGGTGGCTGCGCTGCGGGACCGGACGGTGTTGGTGGCCGACGCCGCCGGCAACGACCTGTTGAGGGTCTGGCCGAACGGCAAGATCAAGACAGTCGCGCGGATCAAGCCGCGCGTCGTCAAGGTACCGACGGGTCTGCCCGCCACAGACCCGCAGGGCAACCCGCTGCCGCCGGCAGGCACCATGCTCCCGGCCGAGGGTGTTGCCACGTCGGTGACGGTCGGCTCGGACGGTTACTACTACGTGGGTGAGCTGCGTGGCTTCCCGGCTACACCCGGTACGGCGGAGATCTGGCGGATCAAGCCGGGCTCTGTCGGTGCCGTGTGCGACCCGGCCCACCCGTACAAGGGAGACTGCCAGCGGTACGCCGACGGCTATACGTCGATCATGGATCTTGGCGCCGGTCCCGGTAGCAAGATCTACGTGGCCGAGCTGGCCAAGGCGAGCTGGTTGCAGTTCGAGCTAAACGGTGCGACCGAGGGAGCACTGTTCGTGCAGTACCCCGGTCGGCATGCTGGCGGCGGTTACAAGCGCGAGCTGGCTAAGGGCAAGCTCTTCCTGCCAGGTGGTGTCGCGGTCAGCAAGCACGGCGACGTCTACGTGTCCTCGTCGGTGCTCGGCCCAGGCTCAGTGGCTAAGGTCCGCCACTAGCAATTGGAGAACCCGGGGTGTCCGGCGCTCGACGGCCGGACGCTCCGGGTCCCAGGTCCCAGGTCCCAGGTCCTAGGCGGCAGGCGTGCCGCGTTCGCCGTACACGGCGGTGACCAGCGCGATCAGCAGCGCGGCGAAGCCCATGTGGATCAGCACCAGCCCCCAGGGCAACCCGGTGAAGTACTGCACGAACCCGACCGCGCCCTGGATCAGTTCGGCCGCCAGCAACCAGGCGGCGAGCTTCCGGAGGGTCCGCGAGGTCGCAGTGATCCGGGTCGCGATCACCAACGCGATCGTCACCCCGAGTAGGGCGAAGACGACGTCGGCGTGCAGTTGACTGATCACCGTCTCGTCGAGGCCGTTCCGTCCGGTGTTCGGGTCGCCGGAGTGCGGCCCGCTGCCGGTGACAACGGTGCCGAGGGCAACGACCAGCCAGACCGCCACCACACAAGCGGTCGCGAGCGCCCGGACCACCGGCGGCGTGTGCGGATAGGGACTGGTCCGGGACCGGCGCATCATCGAGACGGTCAGGGTGATGATCAGCGGTGAGACCAGGAAGTGGGCCGACACGATCCACGGGTTGAGGCCGGTGAGCACGCTGATCCCGCCGATGACGGCCTGCAGCGGGATGCCCAGCGCAGCCGCGGTGGCCAGCCGGCGCAGGTCGGTGCGGACCGGTCGGTAGCGCATCACCGCGAGCCAGGTGCCGATCGCGATCACGGCGACGACGAAGCCGAGCATCCGGTTGCCGAACTCGATCGCGCCGTGGATGCCGAGTGCGCTGTGCGGCACGTACGACTGGTCGGTGCACTGCGGCCAGGTCGGGCAGCCGAGCCCGGAGCCGGTCAGCCGGACCAGTCCACCGGTCACCACGATGCCGATGTTCGCTACCACCGAGGCCCAGCCCCAGCGTCGTACGGCGTCGAGGCTCGGCTCGGGCACGAGTCTCCAGAACCCGGTGACGGGTGCGGTTTCGGCGGTAGGTGTCACGGTGGTCACCGGCACACTCTAGAGAAGTCACGGACCGGGGAACTCACCGGCGCTCAGTCCCAGCGGAAGGTGCGGGAGACGAGACAGCCCAGCACCCCCGCCCACAACGCCAGTGAGAGCGCCGCGGTCCACGGCACCACGCCTCCGAGCGTCGAGGTGGCCAGCCCGTTGGCCAGAGCCGCACTGGGTAACAACTGGACGACGCCCTGCATCGAGTGCGGATACTTCTCGACCGGCGCCATCACAGCGCCACCGACCAGGAGAAGTAGGTAGAGCAGGTTCGCGGCCGCCAGCGTCGCCTCAGCCCGCAGAACTCCAGCCATCAGCAGCCCGAGGGAGGCGAAGGCGGCAGTCCCGCACAACACCATCAGCACCAGCCCGAACACTGCACCCACACCACCGTGCGGCTTCCAGCCGAGAGCGAACCCGGTCCCGCACAACACGACCAGTTGGATCGCCTCGACAGCGAGAACAGCACCGATCTTTCCGGCCAGGAGCCCGGTCCTGGACAGGGGAGAGGCACCGAGCCGTTTGATCACGCCGTAGCGACGTTCGAAGCCGGTCGCGATCGCCAGCGAGGTGAATGAGGTCGACAGGATGGCGAGGGCGAGCACCCGGGGCACGGCCTGGTCGATCGGGGGCCCGTCGCCGAGCGGGAGCCGGTCGCCGAGCCTGGTCCCACCAAGCAGCAGCAACAGCCCGACCGGTATCACCAGGGCCAGCATCAACTGCTCTCCGTTGCGGATCAGCAGCCGGAACTCCATCCGCGCATGCGAGGTCACTTTGCGCGCCCACGGAGCGGACCCGGGCTGAGGCGCGAAGGACGTCGTACTCATCGCGACTCCCGATCCGGCGGTGCGGTCAGGGCGAGATAGACGTCCTCGAGGCTCTTGGCGCCGTGCTCGGTCAGTGCGTCGGGACTGCCGGAGGCGATCACTTTGCCGGCCGACACCACATGCACCTGGTCGGACAACTGCTCAGCCTCATCCATCGCGTGGGTGGTGAGCACCACGGTGACGCCGTTGTCGCGCAGTTCGCGGATCACCTGCCAGATCTCGCGGCGCCCGTGCGGGTCGAGCCCGGTGGTCGGTTCGTCCAGGAAGGCGATCTCCGGCCGGCCGACGATGGCCAGCGCGAACGACAGTCGCTGCTTCTGTCCGCCCGACAACCGCCGGTACGGCGTCCGCCCGCAACTGTGCAGGTCCAGCCGCTCGACCAGCATCGGCAGATCCAGTGGATGCGCGTGCAGCGTGGCGGCGTACCGGAGCATCTCGAGTGCGCGGACACCCGACCAGGCGCCGCCCTCCTGGAGCATCACGCCGATCCGCGGCATCAACTCGTCGTGGTCCGCGATCGGGTCGAGCCCGAGCACCCGGACCCGGCCCGAGTCGGGTCGCCGGAAGCCCTCGCAGCTCTCCACCGTGGTGGTCTTGCCGGCCCCGTTCGGGCCCAGGATGGACGTGACTGAACCGCTCGATACGGTGAGATTGAGACCCTTGAGCGCGGTCTTCTCCCCGTACCGGACGACGAGGCTGTCGATCTCCACCGCGACTGGCACGTGTGCAGTGTAGGAAACGCCCGGGCGTGACGCTGCTCACGCCCGCCCGCTTGCCGCGCTGGCACCGGTGAAACGGTTAGGGCAGCCTTATTTGAAGGGCCCGGGGAATTACGCGACACTGATGTTGTGAAAACTTCCGTGCCGACCGGTCAGGTGCCTGCGGGCACTCCTGTGGCGCGCGACGAATCGACCCGGGACCGGGTCGCCCGCTCCATCCTGATCAATGGCCCGTCCAGTGCCGCGGTGCTGGCCGAGCGGCTGGAGCTCACCCCGGCGGCGGTTCGCCGGCACCTGGACCACCTACTCGACGAGGGGCTGGTCGAGGCGCGCGAGGAGCGGGTCTACGGCCCGCGCGGCCGGGGCCGCCCGGCCAAGGTCTTCGTGCTCACCGACACCGGTCGGCACGCCTTCCACCAGGCGTACGACGACCTGGCGACCACGGCGCTGCGGTTCATCGCCGAGGCCGGCGGGGAGCAGGCGGTCGCGGACTTCGCCCGGCGCCGCGTCGCCG
>JAWWOY010000203.1:0-4797 GCA_033851195.1 Kribbellaceae bacterium
GACATTGACGGCGACGGCGGCGACGCGGCCGTCTAAGCCATACCGTCGGAGTGATGCCTCCTGGTCGACGGATCGCCCGGTCGACGTCAAACCAGGAGGCGCGTGTAGCTGGGTTGCCCGCATGCCTGGACGCGGCGACCCCAGCTGATCACTCGCGGATGAGCAGCTCGTCGGAGCGGCCAGTCTCGGAGCGTTAGTAACGAGCCTCGGGTGTGCGGGTCTGGCTGGCCAGCTGGCGAGTGGCGTCGCCGGTAGGTCGGCTCAGTCGTCGGGACTTCTGACATGGGAGAAACGGCGTCGACGCCGTCCTCGCGAATCCGGCGAACTAGCTCCAGCAGTTCGTCAGCCATACAGGACATCGTCAGGCAGGGGTCACGGTCGCTCGGGCGTTGTCGAGGACGGGGCTGTCAGGAAATCACGACGGTGGCGATGAGGGCGGTCCCGGGGGCGGTGCGGCTGCCGGGACCCCGCTGAGGGGTGACGGTGGAGGTGCTGACGGGATCGCCGCACTCGGAGCAGCAGACCGTTGGTGTGGTCGTGTGGCCGCAGGTGTCGTGCCGGAAGTGGATGGGTGGGCCGTCCTCGGGAGTCGCCCCGCGATCGCCCCACGCGGTGCGCCGCGTGACGTAGTTGCCACGCTGGTGCCCTCCCGAAATCCCGATCGAACTTCCGTCGTGCCTCCGCCATCGCCCTCACCGCAAAGGGGGATGTCTCGAGGGATGCCCATTGCTTTCATCTCACTATTGCGGTGCTTGCCCACCGCCATGGCTGCGGTCCAGACTTCGTCCACGACGGTCATCTCTTGACGGCGTTGACGACCGGCCGGTAGTTGGCGGCAGCCCTCAGTCTCGCCGCCGACGTCGCACGCGATGAGGGTCTGTAGTACATCGCGACTTTGAACACCGATGACTTTGATAAGCAGCTAGGCGCGTCGTGGTGCTAGGTGAACATGTGCGGCAGAACAACAGTGGGTCGTCGGCGTCCAACGCTTGGCGCGTCCACGCCTCCGGCCCGCATTGACCTGCCGTGCCCTATACAAGAGCGCATGTTGTGACGTATCGGAAAGGGAAACGTGGAGCGGATTACGACGCTGGATGCAGGGCTGGGTTTCTTCGGTCGGGCGGAGACTGCCTTCGCGTTCCTGGAGAGCTTCTTCGAGGTGGCTGTGCCGGAGATCGACTCAGCGGTTCTCGATCCGCTGCAGTTGCAGCTTCCGGATCAGGTGACCAGGGACCGGGCGGTCATCCTGGGTGTGATCGAGGAGATCGAGAGCGAACCGCGTCCGAACCGGCGCTTCCTCGCCGCCACCGAACGCGCGTTCGATCTGACCGACCCGCAGGCCCGTTGGGACTACACGCGCCTGGCCTACTGCTCCAGCCTGGCGACGGTCTGGAGCCGGGGTCGGCGCACCACCTATTTCGAGGTGGCGGATCAGTACGTCGCGAGGTACTGGCTGCCGGACAGTTTGAAGGCGGCCTTCTTCGCACAGTTGACCGCTGACGGATGGGAGATTCCCTCGGAGTGGCTGGCTGCCATCCCGAAAGAACCGAAGCCCTGGTGGCGCCGCGGGGTGTGACCTCGGATCAGCTCATGGCGGGGAGTCGCTTGAGGGCCTCAGCTACCGAGGCCTGGAGTTCGGCGTCGTCCCAGGCCCGGTCGGTGATCGCGCCGGACAGGTAGGCGTCGTACGCGGCCAGATCGAGGTGGCCGTGGCCGCACAGTGCGGTCAGGATGACCTTCTCCTCGCCGGACTCCTTGCAGCGTAGGGCTTCCTCGATCGTCGCTGCCAACGCGTGGGTCGGTTCCGGCGCCGGCACGATGCCTTCGGCCCGGGCGAACAGTACGCCGGCGGCGAAGCAGTCCGACTGCGGTTTGGCGATCGCCTCGATCTCACCGGTCTCGTAGAGATGACTGATCAGCGGGCTCATCCCGTGGTAGCGCAGCCCACCCGCGTGGATCGGGTCCGGCACGAAATCGTGCCCGAGGGTGTGCATCTTCATCAGCGGCGTCAGCCCGATCGTGTCGCCGAAGTCGTACGCATAGGTGCCCTGGGTCAGCGACGGGCACGCCGCCGGCTCCACCGCCCGGACGACGGGTGCCATCCTCCCCGCCCACTTCTCCCGCAGGAACGGGAACGCCAGCCCGCCGAAGTTCGAGCCGCCACCGGTGCAACCGACCAGCAGGTCCGGCGTCTCGTCGACCATCGCCAGCTGCAGCAGGGCTTCCTCGCCGATGATCGTCTGGTGCAGCAGCACATGGTTGAGCACGCTGCCGAGTGCGTAGTGCACGGTCGGGTCCTGCACCGCGACCTCGACCGCTTCGCTGATCGCGATACCGAGCGACCCGGTCGAGTCCGGGTTCTCCGCGAGGATCTTTCGGCCGGCCTCGGTCAGGTCCGACGGACTCGGGTGCACCGTCGCGCCGAAGACCTCCATCATCACGCGCCGGTACGGCTTCTGGTCGTACGACGCCCGGACCTGCCAGACTTCGCACTCGAGGTCGAACTGCGCGCAGGCGAAGGCCAGCGCGGTACCCCATTGCCCGGCGCCGGTCTCGGTGGTGAGCTTCTTGATCCCGGCCGCGGCGTTGTAGAACGCCTGCGGTACGGCGGTATTGGGCTTGTGCGAGCCGGCCGGTGAGACTCCCTCGTACTTGTAGTAGATCCGTGCCGGCGTGTCGAGCGCCTTCTCCAGCCGGTGCGCGCGGTACATCGGGCTGGGCCGCCATAGCCTGTACACCTCCAGCACCTCGGCCGGGATGTCGATGTATTGGTCCTGCGAAACCTCTTGCAGAATCAGCGCAAGCGGGAACAGCGGGGCGAGGTCGTCCGGCCCGACCGGCTGGCCGGTGCCCGGGTGCAGCACCGGAGGCGGTGGCGTCGGAAGATCGTGCAAGACGTTGTACCAGCGGGTCGGCAACTGGTCCTCGGACAGCAGGATCTTCGTCGGGTTCATGTTCGCAACGTAGGACTCGTGCTGGTCATGCGCAATGGCGCACTAACCCACTGAGGCGGAAGCTTTGGCGGGCTGCTCGACGCCCAGCCAGGAGTCGATCTCGGCGAGCAGACACTGCTGTACGTCGGTCGGCGCGGTGGAGGCGAGGACCGACCCGCGGGCCAGACCGGCCAGTTCGGTGTCGCTGAAGCCGTGCACGTTCCGGGCTGTCTCGTACTGCTCGGCCAGCCTGGACCCGAACAGCAGCGGGTCGTCGGCACCCAGGGCGATCCGCGCGCCGGCGTCGTACAGGCGGCGGAGCGGGACGTCCTCCGCGCGGGGGTAGACGCCGAGCGAGACGTTCGAGGCGGGGCAGACCTCCAGCGCGACCTCGGCGTCGACGAGCCGGGCGAGCAGGTCCGGGTCCTCGATCGACCGGACGCCGTGGCCGATCCGGTCGGCGCCGAGCTCGTCGAGGCAGGTGCGGACCGTCGCAGGGCCGCACAGTTCACCGCCGTGCGGGGTCGACAGCAGGCCGGCATTGCGGGCGATCCGGAAGGCCGGCGCGAACTCGGAGGTGGTGCCGCGCCGCTCGTCGTTGGACAGGCCGAAGCCGACGACGCCGCGGCCGACGTACTGGGCTGCCAGCCTGGCCAGGGTGCGTGCGTCGAGAGGGTGGCGGGTCCGGTTGGCGGCGATCACCACCTGGACCTGGATGCCGGTCGACTGCGACGCGTCGCGGGCGGCGTCGAGGACGAGATCGGTGAACTGGGTGATGCCGTGGAAGCGGTTCGCGTAACCGGACGGATCGACCTGGATCTCCAGCCAGCGGGAGCCGTCGGCCAGGTCGTCCTCGGCCGCCTCCCGGACCAGTCGGCGGACGTCGTCCTCGGTGCGCAGTACGGATCGTGCGATGTCGTAGAGCCGCTGGAACCGGAACCAGCCGCGCTCGTTGGCGGCCGACAGTTCCGGCGGCCAGTCGGTCCGCAGCGCGTCCGGTAGCCGGACGCCGTGGGTGTCCGCCAGTTCGACGAGGGTGAGGTGCCGCATCGAGCCGGAGAAATGCAGGTGCAGATGGGTCTTCGGCAGCAGCCGCAGGTCCCGATGCGTCATCACAGAAGGTTACCGACGATACCGACCCGGACAGAAATCGGGCCGTCGACCCTGTGGATAGACGGCCCGATCAGGGTCTGTCTCAGCTCAGCAGCTTGGCGATGCGGCTGACGCCCTCGGCCAGGTCGTCGTCGCCGAGAGCGTAGGACAGCCGCAGATAGCCCGGTGCCCCGAACGCCTCACCCGGTACGACGGCCACCTCGGCCTCCTCCAGGATGATCTCGGCGAGCTCGGCGGAGGTGGTCGCCGTACGGCCGTTGATCTGCTTGCCCAGCACGCCCTTGACCGACGGGTACGCGTAGAACGCGCCGGTCGGCTCCGGGCACTGGACGCCGGGGATCTCGTTCAGCATCTGCACCATGGTGCGGCGGCGCCGGTCGAACGCGACCTTCATCTCCTCGACCGCGGTCAGGTCACCGGTCAGCGCGGCGATGGCGGCCCGCTGTGCGATGTTGCAGACGTTCGAGGTCTGGTGCGACTGCAGGTTCGCGGCGGCCTTGATGACGTCCTTCGGGCCGATCATCCAGCCGACCCGCCAGCCGGTCATCGCGTACGTCTTGGCGACGCCGTTCAGTACGACGGTGGTGTCGGCCAGTTCCGGTACGGCGACTGGCAGCGACGTCGACTTGGTGTCGCCGTAGGTCAGGTGCTCGTAGATCTCGTCGGTGATCACCCAGATGCCGTGCTCCAGCGCCCAGCGGCCGATCGCCTCGACCGCCTCCGGGCTGTCCACCGAGCCGGTCGGGTTCGA